>JAAFJL010000276.1 GCA_013298865.1 Cytophagales bacterium
GCTGTGGGGCAAAAACTACTATTAGATGGCAACAATGTAGAGATTTTGGGCGTGGTAAAAGACTTCCAGTTTTTAAATGTTACTCAAAAAATACAACCATTAACCCTCCGCAATCGCCCTAATACTTTTGGTTTTGCCAACGTAAAAATTAGTGGTAGAAATACCGCCGAAACCTTAGCTTTTCTTGAAAAAACATGGAAATCCGTAAACCCAAACACCAAGTTTGAGTACGAATTTTTAGACCAGCAATTACTCTTTATTCACTCTATGTTAGGCGACGTTGCCCGTATTCTGAGCGTCCTTTCCTTCTTGGCAGTGCTGATTTCGTGCTTGGGTTTGTTGGGCATGGCTACCTACACGGCTGAAACGAGAACCAAAGAAATTGGCGTTCGGAAAGTCCTGGGGTCGAGTGTTTGGCAGATTGTAGTCTTGTTGTCGAAGGGATACTTGAAAATGCTTTTGATAGCCATTGTCATTGCAACGCCTTTGGCATATTTACTCAATAACTTGTGGTTAGATTTCTTTGTGTATCGAGTAAGTATTGGCTTTGGAATATTGTCGTTGAGTATTTTTATATTACTGATAATCAGCATATTGACCGTATTTTCTCAATCTTGGCGAGCGGCGAGGATTAGTCCGATTAAGAGTTTGAGGACGGAGTAGTAAGTTGCCAGTCGAGACGCTGACAACGATATATGATAATTATTTCGTAAAGAAAACATTTATCATGTATTGAAAAACCCCTAAAATTTTGGGTAAATCAGAAAAATATAAAATGTTCGGGTCGGTGATGGCATGAGTACCTTTTAGTTGAAGAAAGAACCATTCTGTACCAGTCGTTACACAACCGAAAATTACGTCTGATTTAACACCAGCTTTTTTGTTAATATGCTGTGCCACAAGCATTTCAGCAACACATTGAGGAATACCAGCGTAAATATCTTGTTTTTTTGCTTCAACCAAAACCAAAATTGGAGGCTCAGGAAGATAGGCTTTGGGATTGGCAGCAATAATGAAGTCGCAGATGCCCGTAATCTCACCATCTGTCATTGGCTCGCCTGAGAAAAGTGAAATTTGTCCTAAATTATTATTTTTTATGGCTGATAAAATTGGGGTAATAAGCATTTCAGAAACAGCTTTTTCTGATTTGGCAAGTGCAGGCGAAAGTTGGTTAATATTCAAATAAGTACGAAGCCAATCTGGCACTTCAATATTGGTTATTTCTGGTAAAAAAGCCTCAGTTTCCAAAATTATACCAAAGGCATCACGAAGTTCTTGAATGGAAATTTGACTGTATGTGTACATATATTTATTAGTTTTTACAAATATACAAAAAACAAAATCATGCTTCAAAACTACCTAAAAATCGCCCTCCGAAACCTGTTGATAAACAAGGTTTATTCGTTCATTAACATCCTCGGACTTGCCATTGGCGTGAGTGCCTGTTTGGTGATATTTCTCTTGGTGAGCTTTGAACTAAGCTTCGATAATTTTCACCCCGACCGTGAACTGATTTATCGGATAACTTCTGGTTTCAAAAATGATGATGGAACTACCAACAGAAACTCAGGAATTTCTGCCCCGATGCCTTCGGTGATTCGTCAGCAACTCACTGGACTTGAGAGTGTCTCGGCTTTCCATAATTGGTATCCGAAAATTACCGTTCCAAACAGTGAAAAGGACACTAAAAACCCGCCTAAAATATGGAGAACTGAGGAGTCAAACGTGATTATTTGTGAGCCTCAATATTTCCAAATTTTTCAGCACGAGTGGTTACAGGGAAACCCTAAAACTGCCCTCAGAACGCCCAATGAAGTGGTTTTGACAGAAAAGAAGGCTGAAAAATATTTTGGTAAAATCCCATTAGAACAAGTCATGGGCAAACAATTGTACTATAATGATTCCTTGGTAGCAACCGTTACAGGAATCGTGAAATCCTTCCCCAAAAATTCAGATTTCAGTTTTGAAGATTTTATTTCCTTCAAAAGTATTGAAACCAAAGCCAAACGTAGTGAATTTGGCTTAGATCAATGGACGAATACCAATGGAAGTTCACAAGCCTTTGTAAAACTGACAAAAGGAACGTCAGAGGCAAATATCAACAAACAATTAGTTAAATTTTTGTCTAAAAATTTAGACAAAAAAAATGAATGGAATACTGGGCGTTCTTTAACTCTACAGCCTTTATCGGATATTCATTTCAATTCAGAAATACAGAGTTTTTCTCGTCAGGCACATCTGCCTACGCTATATGCCCTCATGGGAATTGCGATATTTTTATTGATTATTGCGGCAATCAATTTCATCAATTTAGCAACTGCCCAATCCATTACGAGAGTCAAAGAAATTGGCGTTCGGAAGGTCTTGGGCAGTAGTCGCAAGAGTTTGATTTTCCAGTTTATGTGTGAGACTTTTGTCATTACCTCCGTATCAGTTTTGTTATCTGTTCTTTTCGTTGAACCAATCCTTTGGGCGTTTTCAGATTTCATTCCTAAGACACTTACTTTCAATGTTTTTAATCCTCAAATTCTTGGGTTCTTAGTGTTGATAACGGCTGTAACAAGCATCTTGTCAGGACTTTATCCTGCTTGGGTCATTTCTTCTTACACGCCCGTAGCTTCGTTAAAAAATCAAGTTTCAAATGGTCAAACTCGCACGGCATTTCTTCGTAAAGCCTTGATTACCTTTCAATTTACAGCTTCACAAGTTTTTATTTTGGGAACAATCATCGTGGCAATGCAGTCTAAATTTATGTTGAACAAAGACATGGGGTTTAAGACAAATGCTATTATCAATTTTTATACCAGTTGGGATGAAATAGAAAATGGGAAGAGAGATGTTTTTTTGAATAAATTAAAGCAAATTCCTGAAATTGAGATGGTTAGCCTTGGTGATAGCCCTGCTAAAAATGGCTATTCAACCAACAGAGTTACGTACAGAGACGGTAAAAATGAAATAAAAATGGACGTACACAGAAGAACTGTGGATGAAAATTATATTCCGATGTATGGCTTGAAAATCATTGCTGGAAGAAACGTAACAACCAGTGATACCGCCAGAGAATTTATCATTAACGAAACTTATGCCAAAGCCTTGGGATTTAAAAAACCAGAACAAGCTGTTGGAAAAATGTTGATTTATGGTTCTGGAAAAGGAGATATAAAACTCCCGATTGTTGGGGTTCTTGCAGATTTTCACTTACAGTCATTGCGTGAACCCATCAAGCCACTTTATATGATGTCTGAGACCGTATATGAAAGTGCTTTTAATGTAAAAATAAAGACTGCGGGCAAATCTGCGGAGAGTTTCAAAGCCATTACTGCCAAAATGAAGAAGGCTTATGATGAAGTTTATCCAAATTCTAATTGGGAATTTGACCCTAAATTTTTTGATGAAACCATCGCAAAATTTTACAAAAAAGAACAACAATTTGCCCAAATCCTCAACACTGCCACGGGCATTGCCATTTTCATTTCTTGCATGGGATTATTCGGTTTAGTTGCCTTCATGACACAACGACGTACAAAGGAAATCGGCATTCGTAAAGTCTTGGGTGCATCCGTTACGCAAATCGTTAATTTACTCTCAAAAGACTTCCTCAAATTAGTGATTTTGGGCATCGTAATCGCCTCACCCATTGCGTATTGGGCAATGAATAAATGGCTACAAGATTTTGCGTACCGAGTAGATATTGAATGGTGGGTTTTTGCGTTGGCAGGAATCGTGGCAATTGTAATCGCCTTACTAACAGTGAGTTATCAGTCAATTAAAGCAGCTTTGGCTAATCCTGTGAAGAGTTTGCGGACGGAGTAATTTGTTTAAAAGTATCGACGAATAATCTCAGGCATTGCCGAAAGCATCGCCACGATTTGATAAAGCTCATGATTTTTGGTGGCATCACAGGCTAAACTTACAGAATAGGTTTTTTCTTCTAAAACAACAAAAAACCAATCACGACCTACCACAAAACAACCGAAGAGAGGTGTTTTCTTTTCGTTATTTTGACGGGCAGCAACCATCGAAATTAGTAATTGTCCTAAGGGGTCATTCTCACGGCGACGCTCTTGCTTATACTCGTGAAGGAAGAAATAGGGTTGTTTGGGTCTTTGTTTACCACGAGCAATCACAAACTCAACTTTTCCCGAAACCTCCAAATCTAATTCGGGAAATTTGGCAGAAATAGTACGTTGTGTAAAAGGCTTGAAATCTTCAATTTCTAAGGGCATTTGACTTAACAAAGGAGCGATAAAAAACATTTTAAATTCATCTTCGTTCCAAGCATCAGCATTAACAATGAGTCTCTTTTGTATACCCATCAAAAAATGTTTCATTGTTTCGTCAATATCGTTTGTTGAAGAATTTAGCCAATCTGTTAATGCAGGAAGTTCAAAAACTCTTTTCATTCCAAAAGTGTTTTCAACCTCTTCATATTCCCAAGTTTCAAATGATTTTGTCATGAGTCCTAAATGTTTATTCAAAATTACAAAAAAATATCAAGATGTTACAAAACTACCTAAAAATCGCCCTACGGAATCTTAGTAGAAACCGTGTTTTTACGTTCGTGAATGTCCTGGGTTTGGGCTTGGGCATTGCGGCTTCTATTTTGATGTTGGAATACATTTCTT
>JAAFJL010000277.1 GCA_013298865.1 Cytophagales bacterium
CTGGTTCAATTTCATGCCCACCAAATTTCTGAATTTCGTTGCGGTTATGAACCAAACCCCCACTACCAATAAAAAGCACATTTTCATCACGCAAAGGACTTAGTATCTCCGCCATTTTTTTGTGAAATGATGGGTCAAGTTTATAGTTTTGAGAAATTTGAATCACAGGTATTTTATCGTTCGGAAATAATAAAAGTAACGGAATCAAAGCCCCGTGGTCAAGTCCACGATTAGGCTCTGCCACCGCATTGATACCGTTGTGATTCAGCATTTCAATCATTCTGTTAGACAATTCTAAATTTCCAGTAGTGCTATAATCCGTTTGAAACTCAGGTGGAAAGCCCTCATTCAATTGTGTCATTTTTTGATTAGTACTCACCGCAATAGTATCCGTTTGCCAATGCCCCGAGAAAATTACAATGGCAGAGGGTAATGTTTTAAAATGCTCTTCTCTAATTTTTATAAAATCAGCTTTTAGTTTATTGCTTTTAAAAGCCTCATAAATCGTTCCGTGTGAGACAAACAAAGAAGGTTGTCTTAGTTTTTCCATTCAATTATTATTTACCTATTTTTTTTGAAAAATAATAAGAAACAAGTATAACGATTGAAGCAATCGTACCTGCGTTTATCCAGCCATCGCCAGCTTGTCCGTGTGCAATGGCAGCTAAAACAAAGTTGCAAAACAAGGCAGAGTAAACCCATTCATTTAAGTTTTTCCAAATATTGGCGGGAATAAATTTGCTACCAAATAATAGAAGTATAGCTCCCGATATTTTTGTAAAAGGTAAAATACTTGTTAAATAAGTCGGATAATCTAAATGTTTCATATTTTCTGCAACCATATCGTATTTCACGATGTATAACGTTGCCGAACCTATCATTAATAAAGCAATTAGCCCAGTCGAAATCCAGTAAAGGATAGTGTTTGATTTTGATACTGTTGTCATTTTTTTGTTTTTTTTTTAATGTGAGCCACAAAACTATTACCTTTACTATACTTTTGCAAGTGGTTACTACTTTGTATATTAGTATGCTTAAAGGAAGTAATGTTCATAATCAATGGATTAACAATGAAAAAAACTGAAAAAAATGTTTGTGCAGTGAGTCACGCCATGTCAATATTGGGTGGTAAATGGAAAATTGTGGTCATAAGTAGCTTGGTAAACAAGGGAATGCTTCGTTACAAAGAACTGGAAAGAACTATACCTGACGTTACGCCAAAAATGTTAGTGAAGGTATTGAAGGAGTTGGAAGATGAGAAAATAATAGCCCGAAAAGTATATGCCGAAGTACCTCCAAGAGTGGAATATTCGGTTACACCGTTGGGGCTTTCGTTGAATAATTTAATTGTGGAAATTCACAAATGGGGCGAATATCATTTGGCAAATAGTTAAGAAAAATAAGGAGATTTATTTGCCAAACTTCTCAAAATCAAACAAATAAATCCCACAACCTCCCCCAGCCTCCGAGCCTGCGTATGAACCTTGAAAAGCCATAAACTTAGCATCATCACGCATGACGGGATTGCTGGAACGGTAGCCTTTTAGGTCTGAGAAGAAGGTCAATCTTTGATAATTTTTGCCCGTGCCGTCTAATTTTAATTTATAAATATCAATGGTACTCGTGCCGCTCGTGATTTGGTGTTTATCAGATTCTACCAATGTATATTTTCCATTGGGATAAATGCCTTCGGGTTCATCGTAGGACGTTGAATCTTTTGAATAATTGATAATTTTACCTGTAAGTATTTGAATACCAAAGACTTCACTTCTAAAACCTGTCCCTCTTTTGTATTGGGCAAATATCAATTCCTCTTCGTTTTTACCCCGCCAATTCTGTGATTCTAAAATGTCTTCGTACTTAATTCCTTCGTCTGAAACTACGTTTTTAGCATCTACCAAGAGTTTCTTATCCGTTATCGAAACTACGCCATTTTTATATGAAATAGTACCCGAATAAATCTGTAATTGCCCAGGCAAAGTCCAAGCAATTTTCATGGTTTTTCTTGAAATGGCTGGACCTTCATCTAGTTCTTCATTGGCAATTCTTTGAGGAAGTTTTTGGGAATTTTTATGCAAAATTTCAAAATAAAGTTTGTGTCTTTCTGCCCCTCCACAAAGTAATAAATCACCATTTGCCAAGCACATCACTCGATAATAGCCATGTCCTTTTTCACGGTTTTCGGGTTTTGTGAGTTGAATAGTAGCCTTAGTTTTTACATTCACGACCCAAACATCACCCCCAGGTTTATCCAAAAAATAGATTTTCGTTCCATCCAAAGACCATTCCGCTCGCTGTCCGAAATTGGTTAATGACGTAATATGCGGAGGAAGTTTATCAGGCGGGAAACAACCTTGTGCGTATGTGGAGGCATATATGGTGGTGAAAAAGGATAAAAGTAAGAGCTTCTTTTGCATAAGAATTTGTCAATTGATTAGGTAAATTTCTAAAACCGTTGCGTCATTTCTATTCTTTTGTTAACCCCATTGCCTGACCAATCAAAAACGTATCGGTGTATTGGTTAAATTCTGTGATTTTACCGTCTTCGACTTTATATTCACAGGCAAAATCCGACCTCATAGATTTTCCTGTTGCGTTGTAAGTCCCTTCGTAGAAACCTATCACAAAAACGCCGTCACCGCTGTCAATATACCGTGTAATTGTTGCTTTCCAATTAGTCCAATTTTGTCTAAATCCACCAAAGACCTTTTCAAAAACTGCCTCAGCTCCAACGTGTTGTCCACCGTCAGGAAAGCCCTTCATTTGATTCCATTTGATGTTTTCATCAAATATTTGCCTGATAGCGTTATTATCTTTGGTAGCAAAAAGCTCATACATCCTTTTTACTGTTTCAATATTTCCCATTATTCGATTTTATTTAATTCAACACTTTCATCAAATCTCCCACAAAACCTCATGATTAGAAATCTCAATAAATTTCAAACCCAAAGCCTCAAAAGTCTCCCGCATTTGTAACATTTCTTTCAAAGTTGCCATTTGTTGAGCATCTTCTTTGGTAGCCCAAAAACTGGTATTGGTCATCACTAATTTGTCTTTGTCGATACCAACAAAATACCCCAAATTCCCTTTAAGTTTCTGAATGGCAGGAATCAGCAAATTTTTGAATTCATGATTGAGCATACTTTCCACTTTATCAGCCTGTTCTGCCTGAAAATATCCCATCGAAATCCTGACGATATTACCTTTTGTTGCTTTCATTTTCTTTGAATTTTATGCTAATTTACGAAATTAACTTAGTCAGTTTTTAGTTATTTTTCAATCTAAGTATCAGTAGTTGTAGTTGACATCTAGTTAGAACGACGCATATTTTAGATAGATTATTCCAAAAAATAAATTATTTTCTGGAATAATGTGGTGTTTTTAAGTAGATTATTCCAGAAAATAATTTAGCATTGTTGTTGGAAGAGAAGAAAAAAAGAAATTTATACTAAATTCTCCAATCTCAAAAAGCGGAGATTAATTTGAATGTTCTATTCTAAGGTTAATTAAAAGTTAAAGTTTGTAATTTTACCCAAATTTCTAAAAGACCATTCTTTATGCTTTCTAAATTATACGCTCACATTGCTCAAAGCCTTACCGTTTCCGAAAACCTCAAACAAACTATTGAGCAAAATTTTACGCCTTTGCAAATACCTAAAAACACCATTATTGAAGAAGAAGGTAAAGTTCCGCAACATCTATATTTTATCAATGAAGGCTACATGAGGTCGTTTTATTACGACAATGACGGCGATGAAGTAACCACTTTCTTGGCTACGCCCGAGCAATACATGGCATCATTTTTGAGCCTAAGTCAGCAAAAGATTTCTACTGAAAACATAGAAACTATCACTGATTGTTCACTATTAAAAGTCAGTAGAGAGGACTTTTTGGGAATCATTGAAAAACATCCTGAGTTCAGAGATTATAGTTTAAAAATATTTGAACAGGCGTTTTCCGCCATGAATCAACGAGCTAACGATTTAGCGACCCTCTCAGCCGAACAACGTTATACCCAACTACTTAATAATCAAGGAAATATCCTGCAAAACGTACCCATCCAATACATCGCTTCTTTCTTAGGAATTAAGCCCCAGAGCCTTAGTAGAATCCGTAAACAAATGATTAAGTAACAATTGTTAAGTAGATTGGCATAGTTTGTTATGAATTTTGTGCAGTCAAATTAATCACAAAATTTTAAGAAAATGAAAGAGTTCGTTCAGCAGTATGTTACAACGGTAGTGGCAGCACTTATGATTATGAGTGTAGCCTATCTAATTTTCTGGATTGTTTTCGGAAAGAAATTGAGCAATCGGAAAATTCAACTTTCAAAAAGAGCAGGATGGCCTCAAATAAAAGAAGAAATAGGCACAACCGCACTGTCGTTTATCGGTAGTACAGTTTTCATGTTTTTGATGCTTTACTTAAAAGACTCGGGTCTCACTAAATTCTATGTGAGTACGTCTTTTGGAGGGTATGAGGTGCTTACGGTGATAATAATGGTGTTGATTTCTGATGGCTGGTTTTATTGGGCTCACAGAATCATGCACCAACCAAGATTCTATAAGTACGTTCATGCCTTACATCATAGAAGTCT
>JAAFJL010000278.1 GCA_013298865.1 Cytophagales bacterium
GCGATTGCAATTATCGCTTCGGGAGTTTTGTACTCGTTTAAATCTCGACCTAAAGAAAATGACAAGTTGGGTATTTAACGTAAAAGCCTGTAAGAATTAATTTTCTTACAGGCTTTTTGATTTTTAAACTTTGAAATGATGAACCAAAGACTAATGTTCTCTCAACTTAATTTTGTGTACTAATATTTTCTATGAGTGCTACAATTACTACAAGAAATAAGAATGTCAGAACACTAATTTTTAATTCTTAATTTTCCATTTTTAATTAAACCCTACTTCATCTTGCGTCTTGCTTTTTTTGCATCAGCTACAAGTTTTTTGGCTTCATCGTGTTGGGCAGCTTTTCTGTCTGCGTCATCTATTACTTGTTTGTAATATTCAATTGCCTGGTCATAATCTTTTTGTTGTGCAGCAATTTTTCCCAGACCAATCAAAGACGACCAATAATATGCCGATTTTGAAGAGCCAGTTGCTTTAGCATAATCTATCGTTTGTTGGAAATATTTCTTAGAACTCTCCATGTCTTTGTCATAATTGAAGGCATAATACGCCAAAATATAACTGGCATATCTTCCGCTAACTCCCTCATAACCAGCGTAATGCTCTTCTAATTTTTGTAAAATAGATTTTGCTTCTGCCTTTGCCTCGCTCACATGACCCGCCACAAATGCCGACCGTGCATGAAAACGATGAAAAAACGGATTGTCTGGATAAGTTTCATGGGTGTATTTCGACAATTCGTACGCCTTTGCACTCTGATTTTCAAGACCATAGATTTGTAACAAAAAGTACCGTGCCTCTGTCCGAGTATAAAAAGCATTATAACTCACCTTCTCTAATTGCTGAATTCCTTTTGGTTTGTCACCCTTCGGAAACATCCAAAGTACGGGACGAAGCAGGGCATAATTTTCCTTTACATATAAAGAATAATAATTATAGAGACCATCCCCAAACATTAATTCTGGGCTAAAATCTGCGAAAGATCGAGACCTTTCCAAGTATTTCAAGGCATTTTTTGCTGCCAAAGTAGCCTTAGTCCAATGCTTACGTTCTGAGTGCAATCGTCCCTTAAAGGCATAAGCCGCTGCCATAAAAAATGCAGCTTCAGGGTTTTCTGAATCATCCCAAATTTTTTCGGCTTTGTTGATACTTTTGTCCATATAATCAAGACATTTTTCATCATAAAGCTCATTGTCAGTATTTGGTACAATTTTCCACCATTCCATCAAACCCAACAAAAAATCAGGCAAAGGGTGGTCAGGGTGTTTTACTTTCAAATAAGTAAATTCTCTTTCTGCCTCAGCAAATTTAAAATTATACATATGATTGATAGCCTGTGTCGCTTCAATCTGAACTTCGCTCGTGAGCAATAACATCCCTTTTGAACGCTCCTGCTCTGCTTTTTCGGTATCTTTCCACCATTGGGCGGAAGTCAGGAATGAATTTCCTGCAAAGAATAAAGCAATTAATAAAATTTTCTTGAACACCGTTTTCCGTCTCATTTCTCTGATAATTTTAGGATGTAAATTTACAAAAATAGCATGATAGCTTTTCAGAGATATTAACGATAAAGTTTTTGAATTATTAAAAACTAATTAAAATTTGTTGTTTTGAAGAAAAAAGAAGACTTGATTTTGGAATAAATTTTAGTTAAAGTTTTCCTAATTACTACCTTCCTGTGAAGCCTTAATTGCTTGATAATCAGAGCCAAGCCTGCCCATTTCTCTTGCTAAAAAAGATTGAAGTCCTTCATTGAAAGTCTTCTGTTCTTCTGGCGAAAGATTAGCATATAAATCTTTTAGTTCTTGATTGATAGTAGCTCGTTCTTCTGCCGTAGTGGCATTGATTGAACGAAGATGATATTTTTTGAAATCGAAATCCATTATACAATTTGAAAATTTGAAAATTATACAATTTGAAAATATTGAAAATGATGTATCAACTTTTCAGCTTCAAAGTTAAGCAAAACAAATATGAAATTTAGAAGTACTTGCACATGAAGCACTCATTAGCTAAGACTTTGGTTTATGTAACTCAAATCAATTTTAGCCTTTTCCAAAGAAAAAAATGCAAATTTCTAATAAAACAAACGAATATTTTGCGAAGCCTTCAATATTCAGAATCCTATATTAACTTTGTGGAATTTTTGGAGAGAGGTTTCTGATATAGTAGGTCTAAGGTCGTAATTATTAGAAGATAACACAAATGAAAAGGTGTAAGGATATTTCTAATGTTTATTGCTAACTGTTTACTGCTAACCGAAAAAATGTCTCTTCGTTTCCCCCCAAAAAAACTAAAATAAAGTGCCAAAGAATCTCTCCATCAAGTCCGTTCTTATCATCGGTTCAGGTCCAATTATCATCGGTCAGGCTTGCGAGTTTGACTATGCAGGCTCACAGGCGGCTCGCTCATTACGTGAAGAAGGTATCAAGGTTGCCTTGATAAATTCTAATCCAGCCACCATTATGACTGACCCCCTCAATGCCGATTATGTTTATTTGAAACCGCTCGATAAGAATTCAATTATCGAAATTTTAGAAAAACACCAAGCGGAAGGTACTCCTATTGATGCTGTTTTGCCAACAATGGGTGGTCAGACGGCGTTAAATTTAGCTATCGACTGTGACGCTTCGGGTGTTTGGGAAAAATACGGAGTGGATATTATCGGTGTTGACATCAATGCCATAGAAACCACCGAAGACCGTGAGAAATTCCGCCTAAAAATGATTGAGATTGGCATTGGTGTTTGTAAAGGTCGTACGGCTCGTTCATTTTTGGAAGGAAAAGAAATTGCCCAAGAAACGGGTTTCCCTCTCGTAATTCGTCCTTCGTTTACATTAGGTGGAACAGGCGGAGGTTTTGTCAATAAACCAGAAGATTTTGATGCTGCCCTCAACAAAGGTTTACACGCATCGCCTACGCATGAGGTGTTGGTAGAGCAATCTATCATGGGTTGGAAAGAATACGAATTAGAATTACTACGTGATAATCTCGGAAACGTTATTATCATTTGTTCGATAGAAAACTTTGACCCAATGGGAATCCATACTGGAGATTCCATTACGGTTGCCCCAGCCATGACTTTACCTGATACCATTTATCAGCGAATGAGAGACATGGCTATCAAAATGATGAATGCCATCGGGCAGTTTGCGGGAGGTTGCAATGTCCAGTTTTCATTGAACCCAGATACAGACGAAATTATCGCTATCGAAATCAATCCACGGGTTTCTCGTTCATCGGCTTTGGCTTCAAAAGCAACAGGTTATCCGATTGCAAAAATTGCCGCAAAAATGGCAATTGGCTATAATTTAGATGAATTGACGAATGCTATCACTGGAACAACATCCGCATTTTTTGAGCCAGCCTTAGACTATGTTATCGTGAAAGTTCCTCGTTGGAATTTTGATAAATTTAAAGGTGCAGACAAAACGCTGGGGCTACAGATGAAATCGGTTGGAGAGACAATGGGTATTGGTCGCAATTTCCAAGAAGCATTGCAAAAGGCTTGTCAGTCACTCGAAATTAAGCGAAACGGAATGGGGGCAGACGGCAAAGGTCTGCGTGACCAAGATGCAATTATGCACTCATTGGCAAACCCTTCTTGGAATCGCCTTTTCCATATTTATGATGCCTTCAAAATAGGAATTTCGTTCAAAACAATTCAGCAAACTACTAAAATTGATAAATGGTTTTTGTATCAAATTGAGGATTTAGTGCGGGTTGAAAACGAAATGGAGAAGCACACACTCGTTTCTGTTCCGACTGAATTATTAGAAGAAGCAAAACATAAAGGATTTGCCGATAGACAAATTGCGTATTCGTTGAGATGCTTAGAATCTGAGGTTTACGATAAACGTAACAATCTGGGAATCAAACGTGTATATAAATGCGTGGACACTTGTGCCGCAGAATTTGAAGCATCGACTCCCTATTTTTATTCTACATTCTCGCAAGGTTCGGAGGTTTTAGACAATGAATCTGTAAAAACTGATAAGAAAAAAATCGTTGTTTTAGGTTCTGGACCAAACAGAATTGGACAAGGCATAGAGTTTGACTACTCTTGTGTACATGGTGTTTTGGCAGCAAAAGAGGCAGGTTATGAGACAATCATGATTAACTCTAATCCAGAAACTGTTTCTACTGATTTTGATATTGCGGATAAACTATATTTTGAACCCGTTTTCTGGGAACACGTTTACGACATTATTCAGCACGAAAAACCAGAAGGTGTCATTGTTCAATTGGGCGGACAAACGGCTTTAAAATTAGCAGAAAAACTCTCGAAATATGGAATCAAAATCATCGGTACATCTTTTGAAGCCCTTGATTTAGCGGAAGATAGAGGAGCATTTTCGACATTATTGCAAAACAACGATATTCCATTTCCAAAATTTGGAGTTGTTGAATCAGCAGACCATGCCGTAGAGGTAAGTCGTGAATTAGGGTTTCCGTTATTGGTTCGTCCTTCGTATGTATTGGGCGGGCAATCAATGAAAATTGTGATTAACGAAAAAGAATTAGAGCAACACGTTGT
>JAAFJL010000279.1 GCA_013298865.1 Cytophagales bacterium
ATGAATATCCTTATTTTTACTAATTCTGTCTTACCCGTCACAAAATATGGTGGTGCTGAACGTGTTATTTGGTGGTTGGGAAAAGAGTTGAACAGGATGGGGCATAAAGTTACTTTTCTAACCGCAGAAGGCACAAAAAGTGATTTTGCTGAAGTGATAATTTATAACCCTTCTATTTCCATTAATCAACAAATTCCAGATTATATTGATGTTGTTCATATTGACCACAGGCTTGCCGAACCTATATCAAAACCTTACATTATAATGATTCAAGGCAATATCAATAACTTTGATGAATTGGATATAAACACTGTTTTTGTTTCTAAAAATCATGCTCAGAGGTATCAATCGGATGCCTTTGTACACAACGGGCTTGATTTGGAAGATTATGGAAAACCTACATTTACACAAAATCGTACACATTTGCACTTTTTGGCAAAGGCTGCCTGGAGAGTAAAAAATGTAAAAGGGGCAATCGAAATCGCACGCAGAAGTAATAATAAGTTAGCGGTTTTGGGGGGAACAAGACTGAATATAAAAATGGGGTTCCGTTTCACACCCTACCCAAGCATTCATTTTCATGGAATGATTGGCGGTCAAGAAAAGAATCAACTTTTAAATACTTCTAAAGGTTTATTATTTCCTGTACTTTGGCATGAACCATTTGGTGTGGCACTCATCGAAAGCCTTTATATGGGTTGCCCTGTTTTTGGTACTCCGTATGGTTCTCTTCCAGAACTGATTAATCAGGAAGTTGGTTTTTTGTCTGATAAAAAATCTGAATTAGTAGCTCAATTGTCTGATATTGGAAGATACGATAACAAAAAATGCCATGAATATGTAGCGGATAATTTCACTATTCAACATTGTGCCAAAGGGTATTTGAAATATTATGAAATGGTATTGAATAAAGAAACTGTTAATAAACTTCCACCAAAAATGATAGAGCAAGCCCCTAAATTCTTGCCTTTTTACGAATGAGTTTGGAAAGAATTTTATTCTAAATTCTCATCTTCAAAACTTCCACGCTTCTCAATAATTCGTCTTCTGTAGAGGATGCG
The DNA here is from genome assembly GCA_013298865.1 of Cytophagales bacterium. GTDB lineage: Bacteria > Bacteroidota > Bacteroidia > Cytophagales > Spirosomataceae > JAAFJL01. Next base: position 1,062 of record JAAFJL010000279.1, read on the forward strand.
AAGCCTAATCTTATTTCGTTAAAACTCTGATTATCAAAACGATAACTCCTTCCTGTGCTGATACTTAGACCATCTTTCAAAAGCGATTCACTGAGTTTGGGAAGGTTAATTTCTGCTGAAAATTTTGCCCAAACTGCCATGCCACCTTCTGGAATATTGAACTGAATTTTATCTTTCAATTCCGTACTAAGGGCTTCGCAAAAAATGTCTCTTCGTTGGCGGTAATTTTTGAGAGATTTCCGTAAATGTCGCTTGATAATTCCTTCTTCTAACAATTCTGCGAGTCCATATTCCAACATAGAATCTCCTTGGCGGTCAATGATTCTGCGGAGTTGAGCAAGCCGTTCTATGATTTCCTTAGTGGCTACCAAATAGCCAATTCTTAGGGCTGGTGCAATGCTTTTCGAGAATGAACCCATGTAGAGAACTGTACCTTGTCGGTCTGCACTTGCCAAGGGTAAATGTGGCGAGCTTTGGTAATGAAAATCATAGTCGTAGTCATCTTCCAAAATCATAAAGCCATGTTTTTCAGATAGTTGCAAGAGTTTCAACCGACGGTCTGCTCTTAAAGTTGCCGTGGTAGGATAATGATGATGCGAAGTAATAAAAAGCAAACGAACCTGTTTTTTCAGACAAATCTCCTCCACTGCGTCCACCACCATTCCAAAATCATCAATCGGAACAGTAAGTAGATTTGCCCCGCAATTCTGAAAATTCATGTTCGCACCAGACCAATTAGTCTCGCCAACGATAACATTATCGCCACGATTAAGCAACAATTGACTCGCTAAAAAAACGGCATTCATTGTCCCTCTTGTGATAAGAATATTTTCAGTAGAAATTCGTAAACCTCTGGAATTATTCAAATAGTCAACCAGAAAATTTCTTAGTCTGAGCGAGCCTTTCGGGTCGGTATAACCCAAACGTGTGTATGGATTTCCAGCAGTAAGATACCGCCTGAATGCCCTCGAAAGTTCTTCCATTGGAGCTAATCTGACATCAGGAAAACCGTCGTCTAATCGCAAAGACGTTGAACTTGCTGACAAAGCAGGAATGTCCAAAAATGTTTTTTTTTCAGCTAAAACTGGGGCATTTACAAATTCACTTGAAGAAGTTTCTAAAGACAATAATGATTGATTCTGATGAATGGGTAAGGTTTTTGTTACGAAAGTACCGCTTCCGATAGCTGTTTCGAGCCAACCTTGGGCAATCAATTCATCATAAAATGAAACGATTGTTTTTCGATGCAAATTCAAGAATTCTCCCATTTGTCGGGTACTCGGCAGACGTTCCCCAGTCTGGAGTGTTCCGTCTTGAATTAGTTGAATTAACTGATTCGCCAACTGTTGAAAAATAGCTTGTCGGGAATTGGAATCTATTTGTAATAAAGTCTTGAATGGAAGCATGGGGACAATTAAAAATTAAGAGTTTTCAATTAAAAATTAACGGAACTATGTACATACTAATGCGAAACCTCTCCCCCGACCCCTCTCCTGCTGAGAGGGGAGAAAATCGGAGACAAATGCTCCCCTCTCAGTAGCCATAATGGAATTAGAGAGGGGTTGGGGGAGAGGTTTAAACGAGCAAAGATTTTAATTGCATTAATAAGTATACTGTTCCGAAAATTAAAGTAGTCGATAAAGAATTTTTACACAATCAGATGAGTGTCACTAATTCTATCATTCAAATATTCTATCATTCTTTCAATCACTCATTCACTCACTCTTACATTCATTCATTCTATCATTCACTCAATCTATCATTCACTCACTCTTACATTAAAAATCGGACTACTTAATTTATCTAAATTGGATGTTTTACCTAATCCAATAAAGTGTCAAATTTGTAGAAAAAATCAGAAAAATAATACAAAGAGCCATAAATTATTCAAGTAAAATTCGTAATAATTTGATTATCAATAACTTACATTTTTAATTTTTAATCTATAATTTTCAATTAGAGAAATGATTACACAAACGCCAAAAACTACTCCGAGTAGATCTGCCAAACGTGCGACCTATGACGAAGCCACGATTCATAGTATTCTGGACGAAAGTCTTTTCTGTACCATCAGTTACTCGCTTGAAGGTCAGCCAATGTCAATTCCAACGGCATTTTTCAGAAAAGATGATTACTTGTACATCCACGGTTCTGTGGGAAGTCATTTTATCCGAACATTAGAATCTGGTTGTCCAGTTTGTTTGTCGGTCATGTTGGTTGATGCCTTAGTTTTGGCAAAATCCGCCTTTCATCATTCGGTCAATTATCGTTCGGTTGTGATGTTTGCTTCGGCAGAAAAAGTGGAAGATGAAAAAGAAAAAGCGGAAGCGATGTTCCTGATAACGGATAAAATTGTTCCTGAGCGTTGGGATTCTCTCCGCCCCATGACAGATAGTGAAGTAAGAAAAACGACCATTCTGAGATTCAAGATAGAAGAGGCTTCTGCCAAACTGCGTACAGGTGAACCCGTGGACGACGACGAAGACCAAACCCTACCAATTTGGTCTGGTTTAATACCCGTTTCGATACAAAAAAGCAAACCAATTGCAGACGCATTAAGTAAGGAGTTGCCACTACCGAAGCATTTGGAGAGGTATGTTTAAAATAAGATATTAGAAATTAGACCTAAAATTTCCTCTAAAAAAAGTATTTCAAACCTGTTAATTATGACAAGTTTGAAATACTTTTTGTAAAAAATGAACAAAAACATAAAATCTAACCCATGATTTGTGTAGGTAGCAGTTTAGTTATCTTTCAAAGTTCGTTGATTAAATCGAAAGCATTTTTAAGATATATTTTTCCATTTGTATGTTCCTTCACTAATTCTACGCTTCTCTCTAAGCCTTCCAAAAATTCTTTTTTTGTAGGAGGAGTTTCTTGTTCTAAATCATCCGATTTATTATATGAATGTATAGTGGGTGTTCTCATGTATTTCTTGTTTTAGGGAGTTTGTAAATTTCAATTTTCCCCCACTAAACATCAATCGGCACGGGGGTTTGGCTTTTGATGTCGTTTACTACAAATCGGCTTTGGGCATTGCCTATGTTGGAAAGGGTGGCTAATTTATGCAAAATAAAATGCCTGTATTCTTCCATGTCTTTTACCAGTACTTTCAACAAAAAATCTGACCCGCCCGAAATACAGTAACATTCTACTACTTCTACTAACTGTAATGCGTCTTTTTCAAACTGTTCCAAGTACTCCGCAGCGTGTTCTTTTAGGG
>JAAFJL010000029.1 GCA_013298865.1 Cytophagales bacterium
CGGTTCAGACGATAAAAGTTTGAACCGCTTTTTTGTTTGTATCTTTGCAGGCTAAAGTAAAGCGAATGCTTGCGAAAATAATAACATTTTATGGAAAACTTTGAAGGATTTCAACTTAATCGACAATTACTAAATGCTATCCAAGACTCTGGTTATCAGTCACCTACGCCTATACAAGAGCAAGCGATGCCCCTTGTTTTGGCAGGTCACGATGTACTGGGAATTGCACAGACTGGAACAGGTAAGACAGCCGCTTATGTATTGCCGATTTTGATGAAAATCAAATATGCACAGGGAACATTACCTCGTGCATTGATTCTTGCCCCAACTCGTGAATTGGTTATGCAAATTGATGTTGCCATTACTGATTTAGCAAAATATACCGACATTCGTCATGTGGCTTTGTACGGAGGAATTGGACCGAAAACTCAAATCGAAACAATTCAAAAAGGTGTAGATATTCTTGTAGCAACGCCTGGTAGATTCATGGATTTGTACCTTCGTGAAGAAATAGGAGTGAAGGAACTGAAAACCCTTGTTTTGGACGAAGCCGACAAGATGATGGACATGGGTTTTATGCGACAAATTCGGAAGATTTTGGAAGTGATTCCTTCTAAAAAACGCCAGAACCTACTTTTTTCGGCAACGTTTCCGCCACGTGTAGAAGAACTTTCGCATGAATTCTTGGAATTTCCGACCAAAGTTGAGGTTACGCCACAAGCTACGACTGCCACCAAAGTCAATCAGAAAATCTATGAATTGCCCAATTTCAAGACAAAAATTAACTTGATTGGTGTATTGATGTCTGATTATCAGACGTTTAAAAAAGTAATTATTTTTTGTAGAAGTAAAGAGGTTGCCGACAATATTTTTAAGTTTTTAGAAAGAAAAATCGTAGCAGCAGGCAAGGTTCGGGTGATTCATGCCAACAAGGGACAAAACACCAGAATCAACTCGATGGATGCTTTCCGTGATGGTGAGGTACAAGTATTGGTGGCGACAGATGTAGCGTCCAGAGGTATTGATATTGAGGAAGTTAGCCATGTAATTAACTTTGATGTACCTTTGATTTATGAAGATTATGTGCATAGAATCGGGCGGACTGGTCGGGCAAATCATAACGGTGAAGCGATTACTTTCATGACGATTTCGGATGAATATCATATTCAGAAAATTGAGAAAATCATCAAAATGAAAATTCCTCGTGAGGCACTGCCCCAAGCAGGTCTGACAATTGAAGAAACACCAGCCGAAGAGCAAAAAGCGATGCTCCGTGAAATTGACAACCAACGTAAGAAAGAAGACCCAGATTTTAAGGGAGCTTTTCACGAGAAAAAAGACCCAAGAGCAAGAGCCAGAGAAAAAGCCAAAAAGCAAACGGGTAAAAGTCCTGAAAAAGTGAAGGCGGCTTTCAAACCAAACGGTAGGAATTACGGCATCAGTAAAAAATCAGGGGGAAGCAGTAGTAGTCGGGGGAAAAAGAAATAAATTTAACATAACAATGGATTTACTAAAAAACTACCCTTTCGTAATGGAACGTTCTGTGGAATGGGGCGAGATGGATGCTGCCCAGCACGTGAATAATATCGTCTATTTACGGTATTTTGAAACGGCTCGGATTCATTATTTCAACCAAATTAATTTCATGGATTTTACAGGACATAATCTTTCCGTAGGACCGATTTTGGCAGAAATTTCATGCAAGTATAAAGTCCCGTTGACTTTCCCCGATACGATTTCTATTGCGGCACGGATATTGCCCAATAGTTTTGATGAATACAGTTTTTTGATGCACCATGTTGTTGTGAGCCACAAACTCCAACGAATTGCTGCCGAAGGAACTGCCAAATTGGTCTGTTATGATTACAAAAATCTGTGCAAAGCACCCATTCCAGCACCAATTAAAGAAATGATTTTAAAAATTGAGAATCCATAATTTCTGTGGGTGTTTTGGCTTTTAAGTTTACAATATCTTTGGGTAAAAGACCTTGAAAGAGGTCAAACTTGAATAACCATAGGTGAAAACCTATGGAATTGAGTACCAGACAGGATATTCAACCCCAACAGGGGTTGAACGAAGGGGTTTTACTCTTTTCCCCGAGTTTCACACGGGGTTATTCAAATTAAATCCCTTCGGGATTACGAGTACACTTTAATGTTAAAAACACTTTTACGGCTTAAACTCAAAGTATATGAACCGCCATTCATTGCTTGGGTATCCTTACCCTCTGCGTATTTTTCGCCCAAAAATCTCTTCGATTTTGGTGCTTTTTTTCTTCCTTTTTGCAGAAAATTCCTTCTGCCAATCCCCTGCTATTGACTGGAAAAAAAACCTGGGGGGCAATAATAATGACTTTTTAACGGCTTCTTGTCCAACGATTGACGGTGGTTATTTGTTAGTCGGAAATTCAAGTTCTGACCCAAGCGGAGACCTTACGCCCACACGTAAAGGAAAAACCGATGTTTGGGTTCTGCGGGTCGATGCCAACGGAAATATCCTTTGGCAGAAAATGTTTGGCGGACTCGAAGATGACTTTATTTGTTCGGTAAAAGAAAGTACAGATGGTTCAATTCTATTGGCAGGATATACTTTCTCGAAAGACGGCACTTTTTCAACAAATCATGGTAAAAAAGATATTTTCCTGATAAAATTAGGCGGTGACGGTTCGCAGAAATGGTTGAAATGTTTTGGAGGAAGTCAGGACGAAACGACCTCTGAACTGGGCATTGCACAAGACGGTTATTTGGTTTTCGGAAGTACCAATTCTAATGATGGAGATGTTGTCGGTAACCCACCGAACGAAGACATCTGGGCTTTCAAAGTTGACTTTAATGGAAATATTCAATGGCAAAGAATCATAGGAGGAAATTTCAACGATATTTCACAAGCTATCAAACAAACGCCTGACAAAGGTTTTATTGCAGCAGCAAACATCGGAACAAAGTCTGGGAGCGTTCAGAACGAAGATATTTTACTCACAAAAATTGCCCCCACAGGTAGCAATGTTCAATGGCAACGGACTTATGGGGGAGGAGGGACAGACGTGGTAGCTGCCATAGAAAATACACCAGACGGCGGTTTTGTTATGATGGGACGAACGACTTCAAGCAATGGCACTTTTACTAAAAATCAAGGGAAAAGTGACCTTTGGGTAATAAAAACCAATGACAAAGGGGGGATAGAATGGACAAAAACGTATGGCGGTTCTGGTGATGAACTACTGATTGCAGGAATGATTATTGGTTCTGTAAAACCAACTGAAGATGGTGGCTATATTGTTTGTGCAAGTACGGATTCTAAAGATGGTGATGTTGTAGTTCCTGCGGGTTGGACAACGCCCGAAGCACGAGTTTGGCTTTTGAAATTAGATTGTAAAGGCAATATTCTTTGGCAAAAAATTATGGGTGGGAATGCAGGAGATTTTGGCAATTTCGTTTACCAGACCTCAGATAAGGGCTTTTTTACAACAAGTGTTACTAAATCAAATTCGGGCGATGTCTCTGGAAGCAGAGGTCAGGCTGATTTTTGGTTGGTGAAATTGAAGCCCGAACCAAAGCTAAAAATCCCACTAACAGCCTCTGGTTCTTTGAATTTTTGTGATGGAAAAGATGTAAAATTTGAGACAATTTTATCCAATATTCAGTATAAATTTCAATGGCAAAAAGATGGCATCGACATCCCGACTGAGACAACACAAAAATATACTGCCAAGACTTCAGGTAAATATACACTTCTGGCTACTCCACGAAATTGTCCTAAACCAATATTAGACACTACCTTGAAAGTAGAAGTAACGCCATATCCAAAAATTGAATTGGGCATAAACAAAACACTATGTTATGACACTATTTCGATTGGCGACAATCCTGTGGCTGGTGTCACATATCTTTGGTCTGACGGAAAAAATACTTCAAAAATCTTTCCAGCAACTTCTGGAAAATATGTTTTGAAGGCATCACAAAATGGTTGCGAAACCAAAGATTCATTAATTATAACGAAAGCAAATGCTCCTAAAATTAATCTACCAGCATCAATAGAATTCTGTGAAGGAAGTGGTAAAAGTCTTTTCTTAGATGCAGGTTATGGCAACGGTTGGCAATATGACTGGCAACCGTACAACCTTAATAGTCAGAGTATTACAATAACGCAACAAGGAGATTATTTAGTAAAAGTGAAAGATGCTAACAACGGTTGTGAGGCTAAAAAAGCAATTAAAGTTTTCAGTAATTGTGTTCCTAAACTTTTTATTCCAGATATTTTTACCCCAAATGGAGATTCACAAAATGATGTTTTTGAAATCAGATATGAAGAAGTAACCAACTATGAAATTAGTATTTTTAGCAGGTGGGGAGAAGTTCTTTTTCATAGCAGAGACATCACTGACCACTGGAATGGTACAAATCTGCAAGAAATGTGCATGGAAGGAGTTTATACTTATCGAATCAGATTTAGTGGAGGTTCAAAACCCGAAAATATCTTGGAACGTACTGGAAGCATCTTTTTAAAGCGATGAGGTTTTAACAGAAAAGGAAATCATAGAGTAAATAGCACAAAATACTTTGTCCGTTCTTGGTTTTGTACTAATTTCGTGGTGCAATAAAAATTGAATACCAATAACGATATGGCAAAGAAAGCTGAAAGCAAAGTAAAATACTCGAAAGAAACCTATATGTACTGGTACGAGTCTATGGTTCTTCAACGCAAATTTGAAGAAAGGGCTGGTCAGTTGTACGGACAACAAAAAATTAAAGGTTTTTGTCATTTATATATCGGACAAGAGGCTTGTTCTTCGGGTGCAAAATCTGCCCTTCGTGAAGGCGATAAATACATCACCGCTTACCGTGACCACGGTATTCCTTTAGCTTTGGGGACATCACCCAACGGTGTTATGGCTGAACTTTACGGAAAAGCTACGGGCGTTTCAAAAGGAAAAGGTGGCTCAATGCACATTTTTGATAAAACAGTTGGTTTTGTAGGCGGACACGGTATCGTGGGGGCTCAAATTCCTTTGGGTGCAGGTCTGGCTTTTGCAGAAAAATACAATAAAACTGGAAATCTTTGTATTTGCTATTTTGGTGATGGTGCCGTTCGTCAGGGTGCATTACACGAGGCTTTCAATATGGCAATGACTTGGAAATTACCAGCGATTTTCGTGGTAGAAAACAATGGTTATGCCATGGGAACATCAGTTTCTCGGACTTCAAATGTAACAGATTTATATACTATCGGAGAGGCTTACGATATGCCATCAGAAGCAGTTGATGGAATGAATGTTGAAGCCATTCACGAAGCGGTATCTCGTGCGGCTGCACGTGCAAGAGCTGGCGAAGGTCCTACTTTTTTAGAATTCAAGACTTACCGTTATAGAGGTCACTCAATGTCTGACCCTCAGAAATATCGTACAAAAGAGGAAGTAGAAGCCTACAAAATGCGTGACCCAATCGAGCAGGTAAAGAAAACGATTTTGGATAATGGAATCGCTACCGAAGAAGATTTGGCAGCAATTGATGCAAAAGTTAAGGTGGAAGTAGAAGATTCTATCAAATTTGCCGAAGAATCTCCGTGGCCAGATCCTAAAGAAATTTATACAGATGTTTACGTAGAAGAGTATCCTTTCCCTGTGGAATAGATTTATTTCTTCGATGTTCGATTTTCGTTTTTCGATGTTCGAGAGATGTCATTGCCTAACATCAAGCATCGAAAAACGAACATCGATAAATAAAAACCCCTTCTCAGATAATTTCTGAGAAGGGGTTTTTTCTTATCGAATATCGAAAAACGAGCATCAAGCATCGAAATCACTATTCCGAAGCGTATTCCATTAATTGCTTTATCTGAGTGACTACTTGTACGTTTTCTGGGCAATCTATGTCTTGTCCAACAACCTGATAGCCAGTCAATATAATGTCAGTATCTGGAAATTGTTTTGCCAGTTTATTGACATATCGCTGAATTTCGTCTTGCCCAGGAGTTGATGTAATTACCGTGAAAATACAATCAGGCTTGTGTACACCACAAGCAAAAGCTAATTCATTGAAAGGTAAACTTTGTCCGAGATAAACTACTTTATTTTGTCTAACACGAATAATATAATTAGCAAACAAGAGACTCAATTCATGCAATTCTCCCTCTGGAAGATACAATAAAAACTTCTTGGCATTTGGTCTTAATGTAGGCAACTGTCCATCAATTGCCACAATCACTTTCTGACGAATTAAATTAGAAATAAAGTGTTCCTGTGCAGGTCCGATTGACCCCGTAATCCACAACGTACCAATCCGACTCAAGAAAGGATAAATGATGTTAACCATCATGTTTTCAAAGCCAAATTGTAGTGTGTTAGTGCTAATGATTTTCTCGAAACGTTCTTCGTCCAAATCCAACATCGAAATCGTGAGGGCATGAATTTGGTCTGGATAATTCAGTTGCTTATCAGAAATTGCCATAACCTCATGGCTCATTTCGTCAGAAGACATTTTGGATATTTCCGAAATTTTATACCCATGATCTTTCAGCAAAGAAATGTTGAGAACCAACTTTAAATCTTTGTCATCATAAGTACGAATATTAGTATCTGTACGCTCAGGCTTGAGAATATCATAGCGTTGCTCCCAGATACGAAGCGTGTGGGCTTTGATACCTGATAATTGCTCAAGGTCTTTAATAGAATAATTACTCATAATTGGTAAATGGGGTCAACACCTGTTTCTAAAATCTAAATTCTCAATAACACTCCAGTACTCCGCCGTGAAAAAGTAAAGCCCAAATGATTAATCTTGCACCGCTAAATAAAAATTAGCATCGAATGTAACTGTTTTGTTTAACGAAAACAAATAAAATCAATAAAATATTCTATTTTGTGTACATCTTTACAACCATTTGTTTAACTATAATGTTTATTTGTTAAACAAAATATAAATTTCTTTCACGCTGATTTTCAGAGAAATAGAGTTTAGATTATGTTTGAGGGAACAGAATGAGTAATTTTATTGTTTAGAAAAAACAGGTATTTTTTTTGTAAATCAGAAATCATGTTGAAAACACAAATATTTATTTATACAGAGTCAACTCCCAATCCTAATTCAATGAAGTTTGTACTGAACTTTGAGTTAGCTCCAGATGGCACTTCTTTTGATTACGCTCTACCAACAGACGCAATCGTTGAAGGAAAAGCATCTCCATTGGCAGTTGAATTATTTGGCTTTGATTTTGTCAAAAGGATTTTTATTTCAAGCAATTTTGTAACAGTCACGAAGGATGATTCTACTGCTTGGGAAGATGAACTTTTTGGAATGAAGCAATTCTTGAAGAAATTTTTTGAAGATAAAAAAGAAGTTTTCTCTAAAGCAACCATTACAGCCTCAGAATCTGCCAATGGCGAAGAAGATTCTGATACTGTTATCAAAATAAAATCTGTACTTGAGCAATACGTACGCCCAGCCGTAGAATCAGATGGTGGAGCAATCAATTTTCATTCGTTCAATGACGGTGTCGTGAAGGTTCTTCTGCAAGGTTCATGTTCGGGTTGTCCTTCTTCAACAATTACATTGAAACAAGGAATCGAAAATCTCCTGACTCGCATGGTACCAGAAGTAAAAGAAGTTGTAGCAGAAGGAGTTTAAGAAATTTTAAGTTAAAAATCGTCTTTTCATCAATAGTCTGTCTTTCGGGGCGGACTATTTTTTTGGAAAACCGTTCATTGTTTCAAAGCTAAATTCAAAATTTTACTTTGAAATCCAAGCAAAAAATTGCAATTTAGCAATTAGTACATTAGACTTCCTGTGAAAGTGTTTGGTGATTGAAAAATAGGAGATTTTCGAGCGAAAACGAAGAAAATTTTGATAGCATAGCACCGCTACGGTTGAAAAATTTTCTTCGTTTGTAGCCGAATAGATACTGTTTTGCAACATCTAACACTTTCGCAGGAAGTCTATTGGGTTTTCACCCAAATTTTATACACATTTCCCCCATAATATGGACTCCCAGAGGTTATTAGGAATTATTCTCTCAATGGTTTTTTCAGCGTTCTTTTCAGGCGTAGAAATGGCTTTTGTTTCTGCCAATAAATTATATTTTGAACTCCAAGCCAAGCAGGGCGTTATCACAGGTCAGATTATTTCACGGTTTATCAATAATCCTTCAAGGTTTATAGGAACAATGCTTGTGGGCAATACTTTGTCGTTGGTAGGGTACGGTATTTTTATGGAAGGTTTCCTTCACGAAAGTATCATGGAGGCTAATTTGCCAACATGGTTGCATTGGGTTCAGAGTGACCTCACGGCGGGTATTATTGCGTCTTTGGCAGGAACAGTTTTGATATTAATGACTTCTGAATTTACACCAAAAAGTATCTTTCTACTTAATCCTGATGGGTTTTTAGAGGTTTTAGCAATTCCAATTTGGATAATTTACGGACTGATGTACCCAATGGTTTGGTCTATCGTTGGTCTGTCACAGTGGTTTATTGTGAATGTACTTCGATTGGAATATTCAGATGAAAAGCCCGCTTTTGGACTGACAGATTTGAATAATTATCTTCAGAATCTTAATCGCAAAACTTCTACCGAAGAAGAAGCCGAAGTTGATACTAAAATCTTTAATAATGCCCTCGAATTCAAGCAAGTAAAGGTCAGAGATTGCATGATTCCAAGGACAGAAATTGTAGCAATGGACATTGAAAAAGGCATGGAGGAACTCAAAAAAGTTTTTGTCGAGAGCGGACATTCAAGAGTTTTAGTTTATAAGGAAACCCTCGAAGATGTAGTTGGTTATTGTCATTCTTTGGCAATGTTCAAAAAACCAAAAGACATTAATGGAATCGTGACTTCCATCCCGATTGTGCCAGAAGCAATGGCTGCCAAAGATTTGTTGATACGTTTTTCACAAGAAAGAAAGTCTTTGGCTTTGGTAGTGGACGAATTTGGTAGCACCGCAGGGTTAGTAAGTATGGAAGATGTGATGGAGCAAATTTTTGGGGATATTCAAGACGAATATGATGATACCGAAGATTTAATCGAAGAAAAAATTGAGGACAAAACCTACCTAATTTCGGCAAGACACGAGATAGACTATTTGAATGAAAAATATAACTGGAATCTCCCCGAGGGCGATTATGATACACTTGGAGGGATGATTATTAGCATCAATGAAGATATTCCAGAAATCAATGAAGTAATTACGAATCAGCCTTTCAAATTTCAGATTATGGAAATGAAAGATGCCAGAATTTCATTGGTAAAAGTTACTATCATCGGAGAAATCGAACGAAAATCAGAGTCTTATTCGATGAAACATTAGAAAATAATTGGCAATTGGCTTTGAGCTGAGTGACACTCGACATCAACATAAAATTAGACTAACATTTGTAAATTATTGAGGTTTTAATTCTGTTGACTTACAAAAATTCAACAACTCAAACTTCAACAATTGCAGTTGAAACAAACATCAAAAATTAAATGATTGCTACACAAAAACTTAGCTTTTCATATTCCCCAACAAAGCAATTTTTATTCCCTGATTTTGCCTGTGCTGATGCTGAAACCATGCTCATTTTGGGAAAATCAGGCAAGGGTAAAACGACCTTATTGCATTTGATGGCTCTGTTATTGAAGCCACAAAGTGGACAAATTCAAATTAATCATCAGGAAATCAGTCAGTTATCATCAGGGCAAGCAGCTAATTTTAGGGCAAAAAATGTAGGCATTATTTACCAAAAAGCACATTTTGTCCATTCGCTTTCTGTGATTGATAATTTGCTGTTGAGTAATTATTTAGCTAACCAACCGCAGGCACGCCAGCAGGCTGAAACTTTAGCAGAACGCTTAGGATTCGCCGAACATCTCCGCAAACCAACTACTCAACTTTCTCAGGGCGAGCAACAGCGTGTAAGCATCGCAAGGGCTTTGATGAATAAACCTTCCGTCATTCTGGCAGACGAGCCAACATCCAATCTTGACGACGATAACTGTCTGAAAGTGATTGATTTACTGAAATCTCAGACCCAGGAAATCGGTGCGAGTTTGGTAGTTGTTACTCACGACCAACGCCTGAAAGACGTTTTCCAGAATCAGTTGCATCTGTAATTTTCGATGTTTGATAATTGTTATTCGTTGTTCGGTTTTGAGATGGTATCAAGTCTTTTCAATATTTAGTAATTCACTGATTATCAATAACTTAATTTTTTAATTAATCCTCTTCGGTCATCAAAACAAAATGAATATTTTCAAAATATCTTGGAGTAACATAAAAGATAAACCCCTAACCAGTTGTCTGAGTATCCTTTTGATGACATTGGGTGTAGGAATTATTTCGTTTTTGTTACTGATTTCCAAGCAGATAGATGATAAATTCAATCGGAATATAGAAGGAATTCACATGGTTGTAGGGGCAAAAGGTAGTCCTTTGCAATTGATTTTAGCAACGATTTACCAGATTGACGCACCCACAGGAAACATCAAACTTTCAGAAGCCAATGGATTAATGCGAAACCCAATGGTAAAAACTGCCATTCCGATTTCTATGGGAGACAGCTATCAAGGGTACAGAATTTTGGGAACAAATGAAAAATATCTGAGTCATTTTAAAGCTGAATATCAAGAAGGAAAAAATTGCCAGAACACATTTGAGGTTGTAGTAGGAGCAAATGCTGCTAAAAATTTAGCACTGAAAATGGGTGATTCTTTCGCCAGTTCACACGGGTATGATGGCGAAGGCGACAAGCACGAAGACAAAAAGTACAAAGTCGTTGGAATTTTAAAGTCCAACAATTCAGTAGTTGACCAACTGATTATCACACCTTTAGCAAGCGTTTGGGCTGTTCATGAAGGACACGAAAACGAAGCAGGAGATAAAGGTGCAAACGCTCTAAAATTATTGGAAGAGCCAACAAGCCACGAAGGTGAGCATCACGAAGGCGAACATCACGATGAACCAGAAGATAAAGAAATAACAGCCATGCTCATCGAGTTCAGAAATCCTGCGATGGGAATGATGACCGCCCGAGGAATCAATGAGAATACTAATATGCAAACTGCCTCACCAGCAATCGAAATTAATCGTTTATTAGCGTTGCTTGGTGTGGGCTTAGATTCCCTCAAAATCATTGCTCTTATCATTATTTTAGTGGCAGGAATCAGCGTATTAGTTGCACTTTACAATACCTTAAAAGAACGCAAATACGAAATGGCGTTGATGCTTTCGATGGGGGCTTCTCGAATAAAATTATTTACCATGCTTTTATTAGAAGGTCTGATTATCAGTACATTAGGATATATTTTAGGAATATTATTGAGCAGATTAGGATTATTTTTAATGGCAAATAAAGTTGAGAAAAACTTTCACTACGATTTCAACGTTTTAACTTTACTTTCAGAAGAAACTACGCTTTTGGGCGGAGCTTTGCTAATTGGACTAATTGCCGCAGCAATACCTTCTTTAGGAATTTACAAAATCAATATTTCAAAAACTTTAGCTGATGAATCGTAAAGAATTTGAAAATTTGAAAATTAATAGCAGTAGAAATATCCTCCCATTGGTGGCGTAGGAATTTGTAAGAATCGTGTAATTTTACACAAAAATTTCAATCAACATGAGAAAAATATTCATATTCGTTTTATTATTGACAACAGTATTAGCGGCAAAATCTGCCAATGACCCAGCTAAAATTACTTGGGATATGCTCAAGGATGTCAGTTTCAAGAAAAAATGGTATCCGCAAGAATCTATTTTTATGCTTTATCCAACTTTTGGACCAGCAATAAAAAGATTAGAAGGTAAGGAGGTTACAATCAAAGGCTATGTAATTCCTGTGGATGTTTCAACTAATATGTACGTCTTGTCGGCATTTCCGTATAGTATGTGCTTTTTTTGTGGCGGAGCAGGACCAGAGTCTGTTATCTCTTTAAAGCCCGAAAAAAATGCAAGCAAAAAATATAAAACGGACGAAATGCACACCTTCAAAGGTGTACTCCAGCTCAATGCAGATGATATTTACGAAATGAATTATATCTTGAAAGACGCAGAATTAGCAGAATAGAGGAAATTACTAAGTTTTAAATTGATACGTTTTAAGTTAATTTTCAATCTAAACATCTCATTATTAAAGACTTATATTTTTTCAAAAATTAAAAAGCCGCTCTGATTATTCAGAACGGCTTTTATTTTGAAATCATGATTTTTAGAAATTGGCTAATTCCCAAATGGACATATTTTCAAATTTTAATACTCATCTTCATTAAAAAAGAAATCATCCTTGGTAGGATAATCAGGCCAAATCTCTTCGATACTCTCATACGGTTGTCCGTCATCTTCAAGTTCTTGTAAATTTTCGACAACTTCCAATGGCGAACCCGTGCGGATCGCAAAGTCAATTAATTCATCTTTTGTTGCAGGCCAGGGCGCATCTTCCAAATAAGACGCAAGTTCGAGTGTCCAGTACATATTAAATCCTCTATTTGGTTACGTTAAAAAAACGGTTGAATACTTAGTTAAGTCCTAATCTTCAAAAATATATAACCCTCAAAGTATTAGTTCTCAGATAATTAGAATAATGTTGTAAATTAATATTTTTAAAATTGGACTGCAAAAGTACAAGAATTTTTAATAACACAATTTATTTAACTAAAAATCTTGATGTAATTAACTAATTTTCATTTAAAAAAGTATGAATTTTTAGATTTTTTTCAATAAAAATTTAAAATCCTTCCAAATGGTAATAGAAATTGTTGCTTATTCCTTAGAATCTTGTTTAGCTGCCCAGAAAGGTGGAGCCAATAGAATAGAACTTTGTGGCTCTCCTTTTGAAGGTGGAACAACGCCATCAGCAGGTCTGATTCAATCTGTAAAACAATCTGTCAGTATTCCTGTACACGTTATGATTCGCCCAAGAGGAGGAGATTTTTGTTATACACCCACAGAAATTCAAGTAATGAAATCTGATATTGCGTTTGCCAAACAATTGGGTGCAGACGGCTTGGTGCTGGGCGTACTAAATCCTGATGGCACTGTGAATGAAAATCTTCTGCAAGAATTAGTCACGCTCGCTGAACCAAGCCTGCTTTCACATCAAGCACGTCGAGATAAAACTCTAACATTTCGGGGTCATGAATCATACCCTCTTCAATAAGAAGGTTTTGTTCCGATGTTGTTTCTTCATAGACGTAACGGACGACGTCATCCTGGGTAAAAGTTTGTATCATAGCTCGGAGAATTTTTGCTCATCATTTTGCGTAAATTAATTAACGCATAACGCATTCTCCCTAATGCTGTATTGATGCTTACGCCAGTTGCGTCAGCAATTTCCTGAAAAGACATATCTTCATAATGTCTCATTACCAAAACCTCACGTTGCACATCAGGTAATTTCTTAATCAGGTCACGAAGGTGAGCGTGTGTTTCATTCTTGATTTGGATGTCTTCATAAGAATCATCTGCAAAATCTAAGGTATTAAATACACTGCTACCGTCTTCAAATACGACACTCGGATAGCGTCTATCACGGCGGAAATAGTCTATCGCCATATTATGTGCGATTCGCAATACCCAAGGCAAAAACTTGCCCTCTTCATTATATTTACCTGATCTCAGTACATCCACTGCTTTAATAAAAGTGTCTTGCATGAGGTCTTCAGCCACAAATGTGTCTTTAACAATCAAGTAAATAGTAGTATATACTTTTGATTTGAATCTGAGTACGAGAGTTTCAAACGCACGTTCGTCACCATTGATGTAACGTGATACAAGTTCGCTGTCGCTAACAATAATCTTTGCCATTGTGATAATCATTTAGTTAACGTAGAGCTTTATATCATATTGTGCCTGTTGTTGTTTTTGTTGAAAAAAATTGCTTGTTTTTGAAACTCTTTCAAGTAGGAATTATGAAAGGATGCCTCAAAGATATGTGATGTTTAATTAAATCCAAAAAAAATGCTACTTTTTTTGATAAGCGTTAACAAATATTAACAAGACAAAAGTCGTTATTACATTTTATACTTTTGTCAAATTTAGCATTTGCCAAATATTCAACCGTTTTAAACCTTTTGTGCAAAAGTTTATTTGGTGAAAAAATATCAAAAATCTTGCCAGAGGATTTTTAAGAATATACGATAAATGAAGATTTATGGATTTGGTAATTTTAAAGGTATTTTCAGCCAATAGGCATAAAAAAAATCTCTTCCAGAATTTCTGAAAGAGATTTTTAAGTAACAAATATTTTATAATCGACACTTTTAATTGGGTAAACTTCTGATTTTAAGGCTAATAGCCAACAGCCAAATGCTGACAGCTACTTATGATAAACCTATTTTCAACCAAAATTAAAACTTCAATCCTGGGAAGTAGGCGTTTGGTCCTAATTCTTCTTCGATACGAAGTAATTGGTTGTATTTTGCCATACGGTCTGAACGTGACGCTGAACCAGTTTTGATTTGACCTGTATTCAAAGCTACTGCTAAATCTGCAATTGTTGAATCTTCGGTCTCGCCAGAACGGTGTGACATGATGTTTTTGTATGAATTACGTTTCGCTAAGTTGATGGTGTCGATAGTTTCAGACAATGAACCGATTTGGTTAACTTTTACCAAAACAGCATTGGCTACTCCTTGTTCGATACCCATTTGCAAACGTTTTACATTGGTTACAAACAAATCGTCTCCTACTAACTGAATTTGTTTTCCTAACAAACGAGTATGTTCTGCCCAACCAGCCCAATCATCTTCTGCCATACCGTCTTCGATAGAGATAATTGGATATTTATCTGCCCAAGTTTTCCAGTAAGCAGCCATTTCCATAGAATTTAATTGCTTTCCGTCAGATTTCTTGAAAGTATAAAGACCAGTTTTTTCATCATAAAATTCAGAAACTGCTGCATCCATTGCAATGAAAATATCTTCACCAGGTTTATAGCCTGCCTTTTCGATGGCTTGTAAAACGATTTCGATTGCCTCTTCGTTTGATTTGATGTTCGGAGCAAAACCACCTTCATCACCGACGTTTGTAGAATATCCTTTTGATTTCAAAACACCTTTCAAAGTATGGAAAACCTCTGTACCCATACGCAATGCCTGTGAGAATGACTCAGCCTTAACTGGCATTACCATAAATTCCTGAAAATCAATTGAGTTATCAGCGTGTGAACCACCGTTCAAAATGTTCATCATTGGTACTGGCAATGTATTAGCATTTACACCACCGATATAACGGTACAATGACAAACCTGATTCTTCTGCCGCCGCTTTTGCAACTGCCAAAGAGACACCCAAAATAGCATTTGCTCCTAATTTACCTTTATTGGCAGTTCCGTCAAGATCAATCATGATTTTGTCAATCATATTTTGCTCTGTAACTTCCATACCCAAAAGTTCGTCAGCAATGGCTTCGTTTACATTTTTTACTGCTTGCAAAACACCTTTTCCAACATAAACCGATTTATCATTATCACGAAGTTCAACTGCTTCGTGAATACCAGTAGATGCACCTGATGGTACAGCGGCACGTCCGAAAGCACCTGATTCTGTGCGAATATCTACTTCAATTGTTGGATTTCCACGTGAATCCAAAATTTGTCTTGCGTGAATCTGTTGTATAGCACTCATTATTTTTGAGGGATTTTTGTTATCAATAACGATTTGAAACAAACTAATTTTTCAAATCAATCGTTAGTGAAATGCTTTATGATTAATTTTTTGCAAAATTAATTCATTTCATTAATGTTTTGTACTTTTCTAATAGTTTAATATAACGATAATTTTAAACATAGTAAAATAATGAAAAATAATATTTGTTCATTTATATTTTTTGCCATATTTTCTTTTGTGTTTTGTACAAATGGCATCTCACAAGTTTTGCCAGAAGACGATTTTGAAGCAAAATTGAAAGCAAACCCCAACGCTCAGTTGATTGATGTAAGGACATCTGGAGAATATGGTGGCGGTCATTTACCCAATGCTAAGAATATTGATTTCAGGGGTGCAGATTTTGAACAAAGAATCAAAACTTTGGATAAATCAAAGCCCGTTTTTGTCTATTGTCTTTCGGGTGGAAGAAGCAAATCTGCAACTGAAATCTTGAAGAAAAATGGATTTAATCAGGTGTATGATTTGATGGGCGGTTGGTTGCGTTGGAGCAGACTCGGAAAGCCTGCAGAAGGTGTCGCCGATAGACCTGCTGGTGCAAATGGGGGCGGAATTAGCCAAGCAAGTATTAATGCTTTGGTAGCGAAAGGTAATGTGGTTGTGCTTGATTTTTATGCGTCTTGGTGTGGTCCTTGTATAAAAATGATGCCGATGGTCGAGAGAATTTCGGAAGAAATGAAAGGAAAAGTTACTTTCTTGAAAATTGATGCCGATGAATACAAAAATTTAGTTGGGGCGTATAATGTGGACGAAATTCCGACTTTTATCATTTTCAAAAATGGTAAGCAAAATATGCGTGCCGTTGGTATGCAAAGAGAAAAGGATTTTAGAGAAATGTTAGAGTAGAAATTTCGTTTGAACCGCAAGGACGGAAAGACGCAAGTTTTCTTATTTTTTCCTGAAACACGAGCCATTCTCCAAATAAACCGTACGAGAACCAGAACCTTTTCTTGGCGTCAATTGCGTCCTTGCGGCTATTAATTTTACAGTAAACCATTCATTTTTACTTCTTAGATGTCACCAAAACAAACCTTCCAAGAGCGTCAGATTCAGTTCAAAAACCTTGAAAATCAAGAACAAAAAAAATATAATTTATGGTCTTTGTTTCGGGCTGGGATTTTTGGATTTGGTGCATTGATTTTCTATATTATTTATCAAAGTCAATTCGCTGATTATAGCATTTTTGTATTCCTTGTGGCTTTTGGATTATTTCTTTTTTCAGTAACTAAACATCTGAAAATCAAATATTTAAAAGATAAATTTAGAATTCTGAGTAGCTTGAACGAAGATGAATTGAACCGTTTAGAAGGTGTTTTTCAACGTCCTGAAACTGGTTTAACATTCAGTGAAAATAATCATTTTTATGCCTCAGATTTAGACCTTTTCGGGAAACATTCGCTCTTCAAACTCATCAATCGTACACATACGCACGAAGGGGCAAAATTATTAGCCTATTGGCTGAAAAACCCTGCTGAAAAAGCAACCATCCTGACTCGACAATCTGCCATTGCAGAATTGACAGCACTCATAGATTTCAGACAAGAATTTGAAGTTACGTCTCTTCTATCAGATGAATCTGGACAGCCCGTTGAAAAGTTATTGCAATGGATTCAACGTCCTGATAATGAGAAGATTAAATCCCCACTTTTACAGTTTGCCCGATTACTTCCTTTTCTAACCTCGGGCGTTTTTATCGGGGCTATGTTGGGCTATTGGGCAATGTCTTGGCTACTTTTTATGTTGGCATTTCATGGATATATTCTCAGACAAATTCATGACGATGTCACGCTGGCTGTTGAAGAAACTAATCGTATTTCTGGAGCGTTGAAAGCGTATTCTGAATTATTTCAACTAATTGATAATCAGAATTTTACAGAACAAAAAAATCAATTATTGAAAAGCAAAATCACGGGGGCATCGGAGGCTGTGAAAGCCTTAGAATTGATTATTAATCGTCTTTCTAATAGGTCAAATCCTATTTTTGCTCTCACGGGTGGACTGGTGATGTTATGGGATGTTTGGTATTTTAAAAAATTGGAAACTTGGAAACAGAACTTCCGAGATAAACTTAGTAATTGGTTAGATATTGTGAGTGAATTTGAGGCTCTTAATAGTTTAGCAGGGCTACAATTTGCCAATCCTAATTTTGTTGTTCCGAAGATTTTGGAAGAACCTATATTGCTGAAAACCAAATCATTAGGACATCCAATGATTCGTTCTCAGAAAAGAGTTAGTAACGATATTTCTGTCGAAGGTCTTGGGAAAACCATTATCATTACGGGTTCAAATATGTCTGGAAAAAGTACCTTCTTGCGTACAGTGGGCGTGAATCTTACACTGGCTTTGATGGGTGGCGTTGTTTGTGCAGAAGATTTTGAATGTTCTGTAATGCAGGTCTTCACGAGTATGCGTACACAAGATTCTTTGGAGGAAGATACGTCTTCTTTTTATGCTGAATTGAAACGTTTACAACAACTGATTTCGATGACAAAAACACAGTCGGAAAGGACACTGCCAATCCTTTATTTTTTGGATGAAATTCTGAAAGGTACAAATTCAAAAGACCGACAAGCAGGGGCAAAGGCATTAATGTTGCAGCTGCACAAAGTAAAGGCATCAGGGTTTATTTCGACACATGATGTAGAATTGGGCGATGAATTTGAGGGAAAAGATTTTATTAGAAATTACAGTTTCTCTTCGGAAGTTATTGATAATCAGTTAGTTTTCGATTATACTCTCAGAAAAGGAGTTTGCCATAGCTTTAATGCCAGTGATTTAATGCGACAAATTGGAATAGAGATTTTGTAAGGTAATTATGCTCAACTCTAACTACCCCAAAGCCTCTACCCAATCTTGAATCAAATCTTCTATGTTTTCGAGTCCGACAGAGACTCTTAGCAAATTATCTGGGGTTGGACTTGTGGGTCCTTCAATTGACTTTCGGTGTTCGATTAGGCTTTCTACACCACCCAAACTTGTTGCCGTCGTGAACAATTGTAACTTCCCAGTTAGGTTCATCGCATTTTGGGCATCTCCTACTACTTGGACAGACAACATTCCACCAAAACCGCCTGTCATTTGCTTTTTGGCAATATCAAACTGACTGTGTGAAGGCAATCCTGGGTAATGTACTTTCTCTATTTTGGGATGCTTCTCTAAAAATTCCGCCAAAGCATGAGCATTTTTTGTTTGCTCACGTACCCGTACAGACAAAGTCCGAATCCCCCGTGCAACCAACCAACAATCAAAAGGCGAAGGCACGCCCCCCGTATATTTCTGAATGCTCCGAAGTTTGGTAACAAGCGGCTCGTTTTCTTTTAAAATTAATGCCCCACCCAATACATCGCTATGCCCAGAAAGGTACTTAGTTGTAGAGTGCATTACAACGTCTGCCCCAAAATCCAAAGGACGCTGTAACAAAGGCGTTCCCCAGGTGTTGTCAACGGCACAAATTGCCCCGACAGTATGAGAAAGTTCTGCTATTGCCTGAATATCAGATAGTTTCAATAAAGGATTAGAAGGAGTTTCTACCCAAATCATTTTAGTATTTGGACGAATCGCTTGTTTGATTTCGGCTAAATCTGCCATATTTACCTTAGTGAATTCTAATCCCCAAGGCGTAAAAACTTCTTCAATCAGGGCATTGGTAGCAAAATAGGCATCATCAGGCGTGAGGATATGATCTCCAGTTTTGAAGCAATGCAACAAAGCCGTAGTTGCTGCCATACCAGAGGCAAATGCCAAACCATCTGTGCCATTTTCGAGAGCCGCAAGACTTTTTTCCAATAATTCCCGATTCGGATTATTCATTCTGGAATAGACATAACCGCTTGGATATGTCCCATCCGAATCCCGCTCAAAAGTGGTTGATAAATAAATTGGAGTTGATACCGCACCAGTATTTTCATCGTGCATTTGGGTACTTTTAATGGCGAGCGTCTCTATTTTCATTTTGTAAAATCTGTTTTGTCAAAATTTTCGTAAATATAGTTCGATTAGAAACGGCAATAAACATTTTGACGCTGTTTACGATTATTTTTTTTGCTCGCCCAAAACTCATTACAAAAAAATCCATTTTGATAAAAATCACTATTTTTTCTTATATTTGGTCTATAAACTAAATAGAAAATAGCAAACGCAACTTTATATTTAATTATAACGTACTGATTACTAATAGATTATTGACTACTATCATCATCTAAAATTACCTTCCACGAGGTAATATAACGCCAATTATGATTTCTAAGAAAGCAAAATATGCCCTAAAAGCCTTGAAAGTTCTTGCAAGAAGCTACGAGAAAGGTCCATTATTAATATCCAATATTGCAGAATCTGAGCATATTCCAAAGAAATTTTTGGAAGCAATTCTACTGGAATTAAGAAATCATGGAGTTCTTCAAAGTCAGAAAGGCAAAGGTGGGGGTTACTATCTGAGAATCCCGCCCGAGCAGGTTAATTTTGCTAAAATCATTAGAATTATTGATGGACCAATCGCTCCGACACTTTGCGTGTCATTGCATTTTTATGGCAAATGTGATGATTGCCAAAACGAAGAAACCTGCACCATACGTAATGTCATGGAACGCTGGCGAGATGCAAATCTTGTGGTTTTGGAACAAACTACTTTGGCAGATTTGATAAAATAAAATATTATTCTTCTTTAGGAAATCCTGCGATAGCTATCGTGGGATTTTTTAAAAATAATTAGTTCTTCCATTATTTACACGGGAATCCGTGGTACGGTTGAGGCTAAAATCCATTTATGAGAAATTAAATCTCAACCGTTCCACGGTTATCAATGTCTTCCGACTGTGCGTCCCAGAATCAATTATAGAAGAACAAACACTTTTATTCGCACTAAATTATAGATAGAATTATGATAATATTGTAGCTTAAACAGCTTCTCTATAAACAAAGTGAAATTGATGCGATAAGAATGGCTACGAAGAAGTAGAAACTACCCCCCAATTGTAGTCATTGACTCGCTGACGATGGATTTTCTATTGCGTTCAGCTTCAAATCCATCTTTTGGGCGGTTACTAAATGCTACTAATAATTGATTTTGAAGGTCTTCATCTGTTGCTCCATCTCTGAGTAAATCTCTGAGATTCAGTACTCCGTCATCGTAAAGACAGGTCTTTAAATCTCCCTGAGCGGTTAGTCTGATACGGTTACAAGTTCCACAAAATGTTCTCGAAAACGCTGCAATAATGCCTACATTTCCCTGATAACCAGGTACTTGATAGTTATAAGAAGTTGAACTTGGAGCGTCTTTTAATTTTTGTAAATCGGGATAAGTTGTTCTTAATTCAGCTAAAATTTTGTGCAAATTCCATTCTAATTTCGGGTAATGAAGTCCTTCACCATTGAAAGGCATTTCTTCAATAAACCTTACAGAAACATTATGATTTTTGGTCAATTCGGTCAGGGGAATAATATCTTCTGTGTTTTTTCCATCCATCACTACGGCATTGATTTTCACCTCAAAACCTTCATCAATTAAACGATAGAGTGTTTCATTTACCTTTGGAAACTCATCTCTGCGAGTAATCTCAAAGAAACGTTTTTGGTCTAAAGTATCTAAACTGAGGTTCACAGAACGTACCCCAATTTCCTTCATTTGTCTAATATACTGCCCCGTTAGGATTCCGTTGGTTGTAATGTTTATTTCATTAATTCCCTCAATATCAGACAGTTGATACATAAAATCCATCAAATTCTGACGAACAAATGGTTCTCCCCCCGTAATTCTTACTTTCTGAATCCCTAATTTTGCCATCACCCCCACAATACGCAACATTTCCTCATAAGTCAAGACTTTCGACTTGGGCAAATATTTTACGCCATCTTCGGGCATACAATAAAAACAACGCAGATTACAACGATCTGTCACCGCCAAACGTAGGTAAGTGATTGGTCGCCCATGATTGTCATAAATTATTTTTGAATCTGGCATTTGTAGCATTAACTTCGATAATTGTTTTAGCAAATTTACATCATTACTGATATGATAAAATATAAAATTTCACTTTTCGGTATCACCCGTGACATTGTGGGTGGCACACATACCAGTATTGAGTTTGCCCAGCAAGCTAATGTGGAAAGTTTATTGGCAAAATTAAGGAAAGATTTCCCAAGACTTAATGACATTCGCTCGCTGTTAGTGGCAGTAAATGCAGAATACGCAGAAGGAAATTTCCCGATTAATGAGCATGATGAAATCGCACTGATTCCACCAGTGAGTGGGGGATAGAAGAAAAAGCTCTAATTGTATTGTAAAAAATAAGGGCAAGATTTTCAAAATCTTGCCCTTATTTTTCTACCAAATTTTCCACCAAGGTCTAACCTCCTTAATGGCTTGATTTGTTTTATTCTTATCTACAGGATTCGCTTTTACCTTAGAAATAGAAGTGTCCAGCCATAATTCATACCAATCTAAAAATGTAATTTTATCTTTGTTACCGAGTTGCATTGCGGGATAAATCCCTCCATCATTTCCTCTGTCCTCTGTCCAAATATTGCCAAATTCTTGTCCATTTACAACCAAGTTTAAGGTTATACCACATCCATAATTACAAATTGCAATCACTCCGTTCATTAGCTGGCTGTCAAAGTATAAATTTGTAAAATCCTCATATTGCTTTTCGTATTCTTGTTCATCCTCTTCTTCACTAACTGTGGGTTCAAATACTAAATTCCAAGCATCCGAAAGTAAAAAAGGTTTTGTTGGGTTCAGTAAACCGTCTTCACGTTTGTAGTCTAAGTCATCAAAAAGCACATTTTCAAAAGGTTCAAGTCCGTAAAAAGGTCCAGCTCCTCCATCACCAATAGTCGTCAAAAACGCTACATATTCATTCGGTAAATTGACTTTATACTTTGCTTCAAATTGCCTAATTTTATCTATGGCTAAAGGCGGATGAAGAATGTACTTATGTTTTTCAGCACCAAATATTTCCAAACCAGTATCCAATCGCTTTAATTGTTCGAGTTTGTTTTTTAGGTTTTTTAACTGCCCTTCCATTAACTGTTTATCAATTTTAAAGCTATAAACTACTGATTTCCAACATTTTTAATTTCTAATTTTACATTTTTAATTAACCTCTACGCTAATTTGAATTCTGATGTAAAGTGGAATTGGATGTCTGGGTTATTTTGGATATTCATTCTCAGAACCCAATCAGATTCTGCCAAAAATACAAAATTACCATCTTTATCCTGAGCAATATTCTGACCTTTCAAACGAATAAATTCATTCAATTTGGCAGAGTCTTCTGCTGTAATCCAACAGGCTTTGGCTATATCACGGTGGTCAAAACGGCATTTTGCTCCGTATTCATGCTCTAAACGATACTGAATTACCTCATATTGAAGCTCCCCGACAGTACCAACAATCTTTCTGTTTCCTAATTGTGGTTGTACAAATAACTGAGCAACACCTTCATCTGTCAATTGCTGAATTCCTTTTTCCAATTGCTTTGATTTCATTGGGTCAAGGTTCATTAATTCCTTAAAAATCTCAGGAGAAAAACTTGGAATTCCCTGATAATGAATCGTTTCGCCTTCGGTCATGGTATCACCAATTTTGAAATTCCCAGTATCATACAAACCAACAACATCTCCAGGGAAGCCTTCTTCAACAATTTCTTTTTCCTGAGCCATAAAATTATATGGATTATTGAAACGAAGATTTTTGTCTAAACGAACGTGTTTATAAAATTTATTTCGCTCGAAAGTCCCTGAACAAATTCTCAAAAATGCGATTCTATCTCGATGTTTAGGGTCAAGATTAGCGTGAATTTTAAAGATAAAACCAGTAAATTTTTTCTCATCAGGCTCAATCACACGTACGTCAGTTTGGCGTGCTTGCGTGCTTGGAGCAATTTCAGTGAAAGTATCCAGCAATTCTTGAATACCAAAGTTATTTACAGCAGACCCAAAAAACACAGGAGCAACCTGTCCAGCGAGATAAGCAGAACGATCAAACTCTCCATAAACACCATCAATTAATTCAACATCTTCCCTGAGTTGATTAGCGTCACGTTCGCCTACTTTTTTGTCCAATTCTTTAGACCAAATATCAACTGCAACTATTTCTTTTTCAATCTTGGTTTTATTGGCATTGAAAATATTCAATGATTTTTCATAAAGACTATAAACTCCCTTAAAATTCTGTCCGATATTGATAGGCCAGGTCAATGGACGCACACTTATATTGAGTTTTTGCTCTAATTCGTCCAATAAATCGAAAGGATTTTGCCCTTCTCTGTCCATTTTATTAATGAAAATAATCACGGGAGTATTCCTCATACGGCATACCTCCATCAATCTTTCAGTTTGTTCCTCAACGCCTTTCACACAGTCAATCACCAAGATTACAGAATCAACTGCCGTCAGAGTACGGTAAGTATCTTCTGCAAAATCCTTGTGACCAGGTGTATCCAAGATATTGATTTTGAGATTATTATATTCAAAAGTCATTACAGAAGTTGCTACCGATATACCTCTTTGGCGTTCAATTTCCATAAAATCTGAGGTTGCCCCCTTCTTGATTTTATTCGATTTTACCGCTCCTGCCGTTTGGATTGCTCCGCCAAAGAGTAGGAGTTTTTCAGTTAATGTTGTTTTGCCTGCATCGGGGTGAGAAATAATTCCGAAAGTACGGCGTTTGTGAATTTCGTCTTGTATAGTTGCCATAAAGTATTGGTACAATTTTTTGAATTGAGGTACAAAATTACTCATAAAAAAACCTCAGTCCCTTAAAGACTGAGGTTTTTATCATTAGCTGAGAATATTATTTCTTAGGCTTATCTGGAACAAGTTTCAAATCGTTTGGATTCTTAGGGTCAATATAGAACTTATATTTCGCCACAGTACCAGTTGGCTTACAGTCACCAGTTGATAAACGTTGAACCTCAAATTCATAAACTGCTGGTTGCTTAGGTAAAGGTAAATCAGCAGGCCATTGGATATTTGGATTGTTAGTTACGTTTTCGTAGTTAACAGTTGAGCTATAAGTAGAAACTCCTGTTGTACCAGTGCCAGTAGATACTCTCTTACGTCTTGGAACAACTCTTTTCTTAACAACTGCTTTCGCATCGCCTGAAACTGCTGGTGCAGATACTGCTGGCGAAGGAGTCACAGTAGTTGGTCTTGCAACTGCTCTTCTACGTACACGACGTGCAGGAGCAGGAGAACCAAAATACTTAGTTGCTGTCGAACCACCGAAGATTTTGAACATATACTGATCTTCTGCTGGTTTTGCTGCTGGAATTACTGCTACTGGAGCAGGCTTAGCTTTGTAAACTACGCTTGCTGCTGCTGCTTCTGACAAACATTTACCTTCAACGCTTGACTGAACTGTGTAATAATAGAAACCACCTTCGTCACCACCTAAAGCTACGCTGTTTGGTAATGTCATTGTACGGTTCTTAGTAGTTTGCTGGAAAACTGGAGCTCCAGTACCATCTGCTCTATAAAACTTAAAGATATAATCTTCTGTTTCTGGGCTTGTCGAAGCACTCTTCCAAGAGAAAGTAGGAATGTCCGTAGCACCATACTCATAAACTTTACCAGAAGCACCTTCCAATGCAGGCGTGAAACAAGTCACTTGTGCTGGAGGAGGAGGCAATAAAGTATAAACTGTTCTCTTATCACAAGTTGCAAATGTATGAGAAAGTGCTAAACCAGCATTCCATCCACCGTGCTGACGCTCAACAGGAGTTTCTCTAAATGCAACACGTCCTTGGTCATTGATAAGGCTTGATGTTAAGTAATTGTTTTTCGTGATAAAACCGTTAGCAGTTAATCCAAGCCCCCAATTCTGAGCAATTGAATATAACAAATCTATTCCGAACTGAGCACCAAGGTTCATTCTCTTCGCACCTGGACTAACACGATTGATTACTGGTCTTGTGTCAAAAAGAGTACCACCTGTACTTGGAGCATTAGTAATCGCACCCAAAGACACGGCACTTGAATTGAAGATACCACCACGAAGACCTAAATCTAAAGCTAATTTTTTAGCAATTGGTAATGAAACCACAGGTCCTAACAAAAGGTAAAAATCTTCAAAATTATTGGTTTTTGTAAAAACGGTTGTGTTGCGGTTAACACCTAAAGCGGGAGCAGTTCTCGCTAAGTTATCAACGTAAGCTAAAGTAGCATCTTTGTACTCATCTTCTCTTACACCAAAGTTTTGATAACCTCCCATTAAACCTAAACCTACTTTACCCCAGTAGTGGTCTGCTGAAAGAGCATTAAAGTACCCTGTTTTCAAGAACATTGTTCTGTCATCAGTTCCGTTACATACAGGTTGTGCTAAACCAACACGGTCTGTGATTTTCCATTTTCTTGGAGCTCTTGTTTCTTTCAAAACGTTACCATTTTTGAAAAAAGCCGTATCAAGATAATAGCCATCAGCTACTGTCTTAACGATTGCACCGTTAGAGAAAGTTTGAGTGGTAATACCATTTTCTGTAATTGTACTTAGAGCTTTTCCTCTAACTGCACCACCTACTGAAGAAACAGAAGAAGATGAACTGCTGCTACTACCAGAAGTTGTTGTAGTAGTTGTACCTATCGTTTGTTGCCCTACTGCAAGTTGGAACACAGATAAGGAAGCTACTAAACCAAGGCTAAGTTTTCTTGAGAGTGAACTCAATAGACTATTGATTGGATAATTTTTTTTCATGATTTTGTCAATTAATAGAATTATTTCAGGTTTGTGACGTACTTAGTTTTTAATTATTACTGAATACATCGGTAAAAGTAATAGTTTTATAGAGAAATTCCCCAAAAAAGGATTAAAAACCTCTTTTTCATCGGAAAAATACATTAATTTTTTTTTAAAACACAAAAAACACGGTACAATTCTATGTTTTATGAAGGTATTTCTAAAATAAATTAAAAAACTGCTTGAAGATGTGTTTGAATAAGAACACCAATGTTCACAATTTCGTACAAAGTGGATGGTATCTATATATTTGAAGAGTTGGATTTCTCACAATTTTACGTACAATTCTTTAAAAATACAATTTATCCGTAGTTAAAATAATAATTTTGCACTTTCTAAATGAGTGAACGGTTGTAGTATTAAAACAAAAATTTAAAATTTAGCTGATAAATATATGTCTGTACATAGTGAAATTAAAAGGGTAACGACCCATATTTTGCAAGAAATGAAAAATCGGGGAGAGAAAATCTCTTGCCTGACGGCTTATGATTTTTCGATGGGGCGTATTGTTGACGCTGCTGGTGTTGATTTAATCTTGGTAGGAGATTCTGCCTCCAATGTCATGGCTGGGCATGAAACAACCCTTCCGATTACTTTAGACCAAATGATTTATCACGCATCGTCTGTTGTGAAGGCGGTAAAACGTGCTTTAGTAGTTGTGGATATTCCATTTGGTTCTTATCAAGGAGATTCTACCGAGGCACTTCGTTCGGCTATACGTATCATGAAGGAATCTGGGGCTCATGCTGTAAAAATGGAAGGCGGTTCAGAAATAAAAGAATCTGTCGTAAGGGTTCTCAGTGCAGGAATTCCAGTGATGGGGCATTTGGGACTTACTCCGCAATCTATTTATAAATTTGGAACGTATTCTGTTCGTGCTAAAGAAGACGTAGAAGCTCAAAAACTAATTGAAGATGCTCTCATGCTTCAGGAGTGTGGTGCTTTTGGTTTAGTATTAGAAAAAATCCCATCTACTCTCACTAAAAAAGTATCTGAAAGCCTTAAAATCCCAACCGTCGGGATTGGTGCTGGACCAGACGCAGACGGACAAATTTTAGTTGTCCATGATATGTTGGGAATTAACAAAGAGTTTAAGCCTCGTTTCTTGCGTAGGTACGCAGACTTGGATAGCATTATGCACGATGCAATTGCCAATTATGTAAAAGATGTAAAAGGGAAAGACTTCCCGAACGAAAAAGAAAGCTATTGAGCAGTGAACAGTTATCAGTAAACAGTTATCAATTATCGGTGAATAGTTATCGGTTAGCAATTATCAGTTAGTTATCAGTGAACAATTATAAGTTCACTATTAAATTACAGCTAACTGTTTACTGTTAATTGTTCACTGATAACTGTTCACTGATATGAAACAAATCAAAAAATGAAAGATTTTCATGTTGTCTATGAAGACAACCATATTATTGTTGTCAATAAAAGGGCAGGTATTTTAGTACAAAGCGATGCTACTCGTGACACAACACTCACGGATGTCGTGAGGTTATACATCAAAGAAAAATATCAAAAACCTGGTGATGTTTTTTTGCATCCTGTCCACAGACTCGACCGCCCAGTGAGTGGTTTAGTAGTTTTCGCCCGAACTTCAAAGGGTTTAGAACGCATGACAGAGCTTTTTCGTAAAAGAGCAATTCAGAAGGTTTACTGGGCAGTGGTTCGTAAAAAACCAGCCGAAAACCAAGGAAGACTTGTCCATTGGTTGGTAAAAGATGAAGCCCGAAATGTAACAACGGCTTATGACGAAGAAGTGAGAGGTTCGCAGAGAGCGGAACTTTCCTATAAAGTATTGGGCAAAATAAACTTGCATTATCTACTTGAAGTACAACCCATCACTGGGAGACCACATCAGATTAGAGTACAATTAGCCAGTATGGGATGCCCGATTCGGGGAGACATAAAATATGGTTATGACCGCCCGAATCCTGACGCAAGCATCAATTTACACGCAAGAAGACTTTTCTTTGTGCATCCCGTACAAAAAATACCAGTAATTTGTAAGGCGGCAGTACCGCCTAATCAGTTTTGGGAAGAATTTTTAGAATTAGATCAGGAAGAAGTTAAAGATAAGAATCTTGATTATCTTCATGAATAATAGTCGAGGAAAAAGTGTCTGCTTGAAGTTGTTCAAACAAAACAATTAAGGCATTTCTGATACCTTGTGCAGCACCCGAAAGAATGCTAAGTGGAAGTATCAATGGCAAAAATACAAGCCATTGAAAAAACATAAAGTGGTTGATCTTTTTCATGATTGTTTTGATAGCGGTCAAAACTCGCTGTGCTAAATGTTGAATGTTTGAATTTTACAAATAAACTGAGCAAATTTTGTACCAGAAAGTGGTTGCATGACTTAATATTATATGACAAAAGTATAATTTTTTATCAAAAAATCAATACTTTTTCAAGAGAAATTTTCATAAAATCCACAAAAAAGCCTTTCCATGTATGGAAAGGCTTTTTTGTGGACAAACTATTTGGTTATCAGTTGATTACATCTATTTAGCATCTTTGCTAATGAGGGTATATTTAGTCTTTACATTGATACTTTCAGCAATTTTTGAGAAGACTAAAGTAGGCACTTCAATTTTATGGTCAACAAGTTTTATGTCAAACGAACTTTGGAAGGAAATCAAGCCATTTTCAACAGTAATTTTGCCTTTAATATCACGATTTTGCGTAACTCCGTGCATCGTTAATTGCCCTTTTACAGTGACATCATAAGTACCAGGTTTTGTAAAATTGATGGCTTCAACAATTTTTCCTTTGAACATTCCCGTTGGAAATTTCTCTGATTCCATATAGTTTTCATTGAAATGTTCCTGCATCAATTTATTCGGAAATTCAAAACCTGTCATCTTCATACTAACTGCTACTTCACCAGTAGTTGTATTCAAAATCGCCCCTGTTTTTTTATTGGTTGCAGCAATATTTTCGACAGGAGTTTCAGAAAAGAAATTAGTTTCTCCTGTTTGAGTTGCATACAATTGTCCAAATGATTTTAAACTAAGTAATACACTGATTATCAGTAAGTTAATGATATTTTTCATGATGATTTATATTTTAAGTATTTGCTAAAAAATATCTGGCAATCAATATTTTACGATTTTTCAGCTTAACAACTTATCAATTTAAAACTCAACAACTATTTATGTAATTCCTTCGCTTTTTTATCAAAACTAAATGTTCGGGCTATGTTGAAACCGTAAAAAATATCTCCATTTGCCCAAGTGCCAAGCGTCTGCCCAATGGCGTGTCTTTCAATCATACCACGTGAATTAGTAAAATGTAGTTGAAAAACGTGTCCACCAGTTTCAATGTCAAATCCCAAAGACAAAGAATTATGATAAGGATATTCTTTAGAAGGATTTTTTGCTTTGAAAGCAGTTTCTTCGCTACTTGTATTTACCCAATAATACTCTGCATTCAGGCTTAATCGCTTACTTAATTTGTACCGACCTCCTACACCTAATGACACCTTATCATTCTGAAATTCAGGACCTTCTGCCATATTATAATGTATAAGTGTAGGCATCAATTGTAGCGAAAAATCATTACTGAACTTTCGGGCAATCAGGACCTGAGCCGTGTAGGTTTGGCGTTGTAAATTATCATTAAATTTTATCTGACTGCCAGATTCCATTACATAACCAGTTGCCATGGTGTTAGCTGCCCCAGACGCATATACGGCTAATGATAATGGCATTTTGTTCGACTGACGTAATGCTTTATACTTGGCATAATAATCATACGTTTTTTCTTGGGAACTTCTACCTACGCCTACGGTTAGTTGGTCAGTGATTCCGTATTCTAATCCGAGGCGAATCCGAGCTTGGTCTAAGCCAAAAAAGTTTTCGATAAATCCAGAATTGACTGCTCCAAAACGGTGGGAAATCCAAAAATTCAAATGGTTTTTACTCACAGTTTCAATCGTTTGTCCATTGATTAGACGACTTCCTTTGAACGTTGCATTGATATAATCGGTCTCATTTTTAGTTTCATTATCCAACATTTTCATCAAATCATCTTGCGACAAACTTTGAAAAGAAAGAGCTAACCCGATAATTATTAAAGATTTTTTCATAAAAATTAGGTTTAATTAACTGACTGTCAATACATTACCGCTCTGTGTTACTGTGTAAGTTTTTAGCCCCTTTTTGCCATTACTATTCAAGCCAGCACCAGTATTGTCGAATTGGGCTTGGTGTGCATTGCAAAACCATTTATTGGTTTGATATACAATTTCTTTTTGCTGCTCATGGCTACAAATCAGTGTAACAGCGATATACTTATTTTCATTAGAGAGTGCCACAACAATATTGTTGGTTTTGTCAACAACAAAACCACCTTTCGTCAAAAGACTTTTGTTTGCAGCATTGGTTAAATCAAAAGTAATTCCACCAGTCGGGGTGGGAGTAACAGAGCTTTCGTTTTTACAAGAAGTCATCGTGACTCCGCAATAAACTGCCATAAGACTTGCCCCGCTAAAACCTAAATTTTTAAGGAACTGAAAGCGACTAATTTTTTCTACATTTTCCATGTTAATAATTCGATTGTTTTGGTAAATACTAATTTTTGCCTTTGTTGGTTGCGTGGCATTTAAAAATCTCGTATGAGATAAACTTAAAATTAATAAAAATATTATAGTTGAGTCATACATTGAACTTAAATGATAAACTGTTTTCTACTTTTTAGTAACCATTTTTATCGCATCAATTTCGCTTTGTTTATAAATTGAACCATCTGGTCTGAAAATATCATGAAACCATAGTTTTGGCTCTTCTCCACTCGGAATTGGCTCGTCCCAAGCATAAATTGTATTCGTTTTTCCCTTCACAAGCCCCCAATTGATTGCCCCAACTTTATATTTTGCAAAAACTGGCAGACAAGTTTCAAAAGTACTTTTATGTTTTCTTGCCATGTATTCCGTACAAATTAGCGGACGTTTATGATTTTCTTGGAGTTCTTTAATTTGTTTTTCAAGATTTTCAGGAGAAGAATAATTATGGAAAGTAATGATGTCTGAATTATTCAACATAAATTCATTGCTCATCGGGTGGTCATGCCACCAACCCGAAGTGATAGGCTGAGAAGGATTCGCTTGCTTTGCCCACTCGAAGGATTTCTTCAGTAAAGGCATCACAGCATCCATGTAACCAGAGTTGGATGGTTCATTAAAAATATCCCAAACAAGTACTCTTTTGTCTTGGGCAAAAGCTCCGATAATTCCCTTGGTATAAGCCTCTAATTTCCCCCAAGTCCGAGAATCAAACAACATTTTTGTACCAGGACACCTCGCCCAACCAGAATTATGTTTCCCTACGACTGGCTGCATTTGTTTCCCAGCCTTGGGGTCGTCGTTCCAACAAGAATCGTAAAGGACAAACATAATTTTGATATGGTGTTTGTCTGCAATGTTCAAAAATTCATTAATACGCTTGATAAATCCCTCACTATCAGTCTCGTAGGGAATATTGTGCAAGAAAACTCGCATAATATTCATGCCTAAACCTTCTGCCAAAGCCAGCTCACGGTCAATAGTTACAGGGTCAAAAGTTTCGGCTTGCCACATTTCCAATTCATTAATAGCGGTACTCGGAATAAAATTTGCCCCTACCAAAAGCGGTTGTTGGGCATACCAAGCATTGGCTTTTTCGGCAGACCAACGTTGAGCATTCGTTTGAAATACAGTAAAAATTAGGAGAAATGTATATAGTTTTTTCATATTCTTTCAAGATTTACTACTTCTAAAACAATCTTCCAAACACCTTTTGATTCTTGTTTCCAGACACGCATATACGAGCCACTTTTGCCATCGCCAGAGATAATTCCATAGACACAAGTAAGGTCGCCAGAAGGGGAAGACAATGCCTTTAGTCCTGTATAAAGTAAGGTTTTGCTGAAAGACTTTTTGAGAAAAGTCACTGCATTTGCTTTCCCAGAAATGGGCATTTGATTATTGTACAAAACTCGTACATTTTGAGAAAGATGCGGTTCTATGGGATTCAGGGCAGTTTTTGCATTTTTCCAGTAAAAAAAATCAGTCATAAAAACGAATTTTTCAGATGGTCCAGTTTGATTTTTACCAAAAGCTTCTGGTTTAAAAACAGGGTAACTCTCTGTTACTAAACTACTACTTGTGCGTGCGTCTGGATGAGTCACACCCATGTCGAAAACCACTTTCCAAGAACCATCCGTTTGTTTCCGCCAAACGGTGGCAAAACTTCCCAAATTTGTTGCTGGGTCAGTAGCATTGTTGGAATGCAACTGCCAATTGCCAGTGGTATAGCCAAAATCTCCCGAACCCGCTATTTCTGCAAAATTGGGTTGCCAAGTAATAACTCCCTTGAAATCTTTATTTTTCCATTCTTCTTTTCCATTTACGGATTGCCCTTTTTCTATCAAAGAGGCATCATCTGCCAAAAAATCCAAAAATGCTTGTTTTGTGCCTTTGTCGATAGAAGTCTGAGCGAATGCTTTTTCGGTTTCGACCATTTTTTGCAAAGCCGCAGTAGGTTGCTGGGCATGGCAAAGCAAATGAAATAATATCAGCGTAAGGGAAAATGTGTACTTCATAAGATTGGTTAAAATTTATACACAATGTACGTTTTTAGCACCGAATAATTGTGCTGAGTCAGCGATTTCTTTTTTGGCAAAAGACCTCGTGAGAGGTCAAATTTGATTAGCCATACGTGAAACGTATGGAATAGAAACATGAGCGAATTCAACTCCGAATGGGGTTGAACCGAGCGATTAATCCATTTTTCCCCGAGTTTCACTCAGGGCTAATTAAATTTAATCCTTTCAGGATTCCTAAAAAAATTGCTGGTACTGAATCCAAAATAAAAGCGTCTGAGAATTTTCTCAGACGCTTTTACTACTCGGAAGAGCCAACAGCTTACAGCCAATTGCCTAAAGCCACTTATGCCTCATACTTTTTGGGGGCATACAAAAACCCGAATGCCTCTGCACCTTCACGAGTATGTACTTTGTGATGCACATAATGTGCTTTCATGATGCGTTTCATGTATTTGTTCTTGGCAACATACTTGATTTTGATTCTTCTGTGAACAACCACATCATGAAAAATAAAGTAAAAAATGCCGTACAACGCTACGCCAAAGCCAATCCAATACAAAAACCAAAGCGATGGAACAAAATTTCCCAAATAGATAACCGTGATTGAAACCGCCGCAAAAACAACCGCAAAAAGGTCATTTTTTTCTAAAGGTTCTTTGTGATGAACATGGTGGGATTCGTGCCAAGTCCACATAAATCCGTGCATGATATATTTGTGTGTAAACCATGCAGTCCCTTCCATAAAAAGGAAAGTTCCTAATACTAAGCAAATGTTGATAATCATTGTAATGAAAATATAATTTTTGATAAGGTTTTAACCAATGAATTACAAACTAAAAGTTTATGATTAATGTTCGGAGAAACAATAATTTGTGATGAAAAGACAAAAATAATATTTTTATTCCTAAATTGATAAGGTCAGAAAACGTTGGACACAGAGTCGCACTGAGTTTTTACACGGAGTGGCTCAGAGATAATTAAAAATTTAGTGTGAAACTCCATATTAAAATTTACAAAAAAACTCCGTGCGACTCAGTGTAAAACTCTGAGATACTTTGTGTCCTAAAACCATCATCAACATGAAAAAACTATTCCTCCTCCTTCTTTTCCCAATCCAAATTTTCGCCCAAAAATTCACTCAAACGGAAATTAATCGTTTTCAACAACAAGCAAAAAATGTCGAGATTATCCGTGATACATGGGGCATTCCGCACATTTACGGGAAGACAGATGCGGATGCGGTTTTTGGTCTTTTGTACGCTCAATGCGAAGACGATTTCAAGCGAGTAGAGATGAATTACATCGAAAAATTAGGGCGACTTTCAGAAATTAAAGGAGAAAAAGAATTGTATAACGATTTGCAAATCAGATTGTTAGTTGATTCTGTTGAAGCCATTGCCGATTATAAAAAAGCTGAACCGTGGTTGAAAAAACTATTGAATGCATACGCTGATGGCATCAATTTTTATCTATTGAAACACCCCGAAACCAAGCCCGCTCTATTGACTCGTTTCCAACCGTGGTATCCACTTTTGTGGACGGACGGTAGTATCGGGGCAATTTCTACGGCTGATATTCGGAATGATGAGATTAAGAATTTTTATTCAAAGCAGGAAGGGAAAATCAATGAAGTGGATGAGGATATGACGAACCTCACCCCCAACCCCTCTCCTGCTGAGAGGGGAGTATTTGTCCGACTAAAATCTCCCCTCTCAGCAGGAGAGGGGCGGGGGCGACCGACGCTTCGGGGTGAGGTTTCTTTGGGTGACACTTGGCAAGACTTCCAACAAACAGGTTCAAACGGCTTTGCCATTGCTCCGAAACTCACTGAATCTGGCAAATCAATTCTGTACATCAACCCACATACAACTTTCTATTTTCGTCCAGAAATACAAGTTGTTAGTGAGGAAGGTCTGAATGCCTATGGAGCAGTTACTTGGGGGCAAATGTTTGTATATCAGGGATTTAACCAATATTGTGGCTGGATGCACACTTCTAATAATGTCGATGTTGCGGATATGTACGCCGAGAAGATTTTGAAGAAAAATGGAAAATTATTTTACGAATATGATGGAAAATTAAGAGCCGTTACCCAAAAGAAAATTGTATTGAAATACCTTGAAAATGGCGTTTTGAAAGATAAAATCATCACTGCATACTACACACATCATGGACCAGTGATGGCGAAAAGAGATGGAAAATGGATTAGTTTAAGGTCGTATAATCGTGCAATGGCGAGTTTGATTCAGTCTTGGAAACGCACCAAAGCCAAGGGGTTGGAGGATTATAAAAAGGTCATGGACATAAAGGCGAATACTTCCAATAACACTGTTTTTGCGGATAATCAGGGGAATATTGCTTACTGGCACGGCAATTATGTACCCATCCGTGACCCCAAATATAACTGGGGAAAAGTTGTGGATGGTTCAACCTCCAAAACCGAATGGAAAGGATTGCACCCCGTTGAAGAAACCGTACATAGCTATAATCCTTTGAATGGGTGGTTGCAAAATTGTAACTCAACGCCCTACACAGCAGCGGGCGAGAATAGTCCAAAGAAATCAGATTATCGCCCTTACATGGCTCCTGATGGGGAAAATTTCAGAGGAATCAATGCCGTGAGGGTTTTGAATCGGGAGAAAAACTATACGATTGACAAGGTAATTGCGACTGGATATGACACCTATTTGTCGGCTTTTGAGATTTTAGTACCCGCCATGATTAAGTCTTTTGAAGCAAATGTTCAGCCAACGGATTCGCTTTATGCTTTGTTGAATGAACCGATTTCAGTGTTGAAAAACTGGGATTATCGAGCCTCCGAGAGTTCAGTGGCTACGACTTTGGCAATTGAAACAGCCCAGAAAATGAACCCAATTATTACGAGAGTTTATGTAGAAGAAGGCGAGCTTGACCAAGTGGAAAACACCAAAAAGTTTGCTGCTACTGCCTCGAAAGAAGATTTATTATTGCCCCTGCTGAAAACGGTAAACGACTTGAAAACCAAGTTTGGAAAATGGCAAATGCCTTGGGGTGAACTCAATCGTTTTCAGCGACTTACGGGCAATATGCAAGAAAAATATGATGATGATTTACCAAGTTTTGCCATTGGAAGAGCATCAGCACTTTGGGGTTGTTTGCCTTCGTTCAATAGCAAATATGCCGAAGGAGCAAAAAAACGTTACGGCGTAGGTGGCAATAGCTTTGTCTGTGCAGTTGAATTTGGCGAAAAAATCAAAGCAAAATCCCTCTTAGCAGGCGGAAATAGTGGCGATAAAAACTCAAAACACTTCTCCGACCAAGCCCAAATGTACCAACAAGGAAAGTTTAAAGATGTACTGTTTTATCGGGAAGATGTTTTGAAGAATGTGGAGCGTAGGTATTGGGTTGGAGAGTAGTTATTTACTAATTCTAAAAATAATAAATTTTAGGTTACAAAACTGATTATTGAAAGTATATGCTTTCGGTAATCAGTTTTTTGTAACTTAATTTTTATCCACAAAACATCACATACAACCATGAAATCAACCATTCGCTTATCTCTTTTCTTGTTATTATTAACTCAAATTGTCTTCGGACAAACTCGGACTGTCCTAAAAGACGCATTTGTTCAAAGTCGAGATGATCATAATGACACCATCCCTGTATCTTTCAGCAGTAATAAAAAGTTGTATCCTCCTCGGATAGCTTCTTTACTCAAAACCAAAAACGCACTTTACGAAATTAAAAAAGGCAACAAAATCAAATTTTATGTTTTTGAAGGAATGAGTATTGATCAGAAGTTGATTGCTTCGTTGAGTAGTAAGACTCAAAAAAAAAATACGGTAACCGAAAGTAACGATATTTATTTAGACCAAAATACGTATGGCGTTAGGGTATTACGGAGTGGTGAATATGAGTATAAAACGTATATTTTCTCAGTAACACAAAGAATCACAACCTTTGAGGCAATTTTAGACGTAATTCCGAGAGATAATTACTATTTTGATTTTCCTGGCAAAAATACTTTGCCTTATAAAGACTGCTATGATACCACTCAGGTTAATGGGAAAAAAGCAATTTTGACGTTTCAAACCAACGGTGTTAATGAACCCGTAGTGGAATGGCTAAAATCTGAAAAAACATATAATATGCCAAGAATCAAACAAACAGATTCAGTTTGGTCTTTTGATTTACGTCATTCACTCAAAGAAAAAAATCGGATTGAGCAAGACTCAAAAGCCCAACTTTTCTTCTATAAATTAAAAGATATTGATACTATTTTTAGGCTAAAAATAGGCATTGGATTTGGTTGTAAAGATAAA
This sequence comes from Cytophagales bacterium, assembly GCA_013298865.1. Classification (GTDB taxonomy): domain Bacteria; phylum Bacteroidota; class Bacteroidia; order Cytophagales; family Spirosomataceae; genus JAAFJL01. The sequence goes on from JAAFJL010000029.1 coordinate 37,252, forward strand.
AGTACGACTAAGGCAAGTCAAACAATTCCATCGAGCATTGTTATACCTCCTGATGCTAAACCTTTTAAACAACCTAATACTACTGGTGTTGATGTTTATCCTCCAAATTGATGAATGAATCTATGTTAATATCACAAGATTTGACAACTTTTCAAAAGTTGTCAAATCTCTATTAGAAAAAACCAAAAATACTTCCAGAACGCTTCATGTTTACTTTTTTCAAACGCATAATCTTCTTATCTTTTATCATTTCAGGACTATCATTTCATGATACGTTTGGACAAAATTATATTGACCAAGCCCAGAAGATAAAATCAAAAGGAGATTCGGCTTGGGATGTGGGTAATCTATCGGATGCAGAAAAATATTATGTTCAACAATTACCTATTCTATTGAAAAACAAGGACTTACATCGTTATTCAATTGCACTCTCCGACGTTTCAATGACGTATTATGCTCAACGAAATAATCAAAAAGCGATTGATTTTGGAAGAAAAAGCTATGACGTTTTGCCCAAAACTATTGCTAATGATACCACCCTTTTTAGAATTTGCAGTTTTTTAACACTCTTCTACAAACGTACTTACCGTCAGGATTCCGTTCATTATTTTAAAGAAAAATCCATCGAACTTATTGCACGAAGTAAGACGGTGCAACATTCATCAGATTTACCAAATTTTTATGTCAATTTAGGACTGGAATACAGCCAAAGCGGAGACACAAAAAAGGCGGATTTATACCTCAAAAAATCACTCTCCATTGCCTATCTCGACCCTTTCTTTGATAAGCAAGTGGTCTTTAATAATCTTGGACAAAATGCTTTTATTCAAAAGAAGTATCCCGAAGCCATTAGCTATTATCAACGAGCAATTACGCTGAATCCAAATGCTCTAAGAGTTCATTATTTTTATCTAAATCTTGGGAAAGCATTTTTAGAATTAAATCAATCTGAAAAAGCATTAATGGCTTTTGAAAATGCACAAATAATCTACAAATCCAAACCACAGGATTATATTTTTGAGGCGAGTTATTATGGTAATATAGGACTATATCATCTTGGTAATCAAGAGTATAAAAAATCTATAAGTTTATTTTTGAAAGCTATTCCGTTATTAGATAGTACCCATAACTTCAAAGGAAAATCTTCCGTTTATGAAAAACTTGGGCAAGTTTATTTGAAAGAAAAACAACCTAAACAAGCCCTTTATTATTTTCAAAATACCATTCACGCTGTTCATCAAACTTTCAAAAGCAATGATGTTTACCAGAATCCTTCGCTCAAAAATATTTTTGCGGAACGAGAGCTTTTTCGTGCTTTAATTGGTAAGGCTGCCGCTTTTCGTAGCTATTTTGAGCAAAGTCATCAACTAAAAGACCTACAAATGTCTCTGCAAACTTCATTATTAGCTTTTCAATTAGGTGAAAAAATGAGAAGAAGTTACGAAACAGCGGAGGCAAAATTATTTTTTAGTGAAAATTATTTCGATGCCTACTCAGAGGCAATTGAGACGGCATACGCCTTGTATGAGCGTACCCACAAGGAGATTTACCAACAACATATTTTTGATTTGATGGAGAAAAATCGGGCTACGGCTTTGGCAGATGTTTGGCGAGAAGGTGATTTAAAACCCAAAAATATTAGTCCAGATTTATTGCAAAAAGAACAACAAATTCATCAATTAATTTCGGGTTTGAAGGTGGCTCTTAAATCTGAAAATGATAGTTTAAAAAAGGTTGATTTGAATAAAAAGTTAGTCAATGAAGAGATAAACCTTTTGAGATTATCAGAACTTTTTGAAAGAGATTTCCCCAATTATTATCAGTTAAAATACGCTACAAAATCAACCTCCATTCGTGATATCCAACAAAAAATACTCAATCCAGAAACGGCAATTATTGAATACTTTTTAACGAATGATAAAATCTATATTTTTACGATAACTCACAATAAATCAAACGTTTATAGAAGATTATTGCCTATAAATTTTAAACAAAAACTAAACGAATTTCAAAAAGAAATCGCCCATAATCCAGCCAGCAAAATTTATCAAGGACAACATTTATCGGCATCATTATATCAACAATTAATCACCCCAATTTTGGCAGATTTGAAGGATAAAAAACGAATCATTTTTATCCGTGATGCTGAACTCAATTATTTACCTTTCGAGATTCTTGCTCCTGCCAAAACTGATTATTTACTCAAACATTTTGCCATTAGTTATGCCTATTCCTCGACCTTGTTATTGAGTGAAAAAAGGGCAGAATCATCTCATAGAATTCTTGCCATTGCACCTTTTGCCAATCAGAGTAATGAGGAATCAAAATTTCGAGATAAATTATTAAAAACTCTACCCGCCTCTGAAGAGGAAGTTTCGGGAATAAGTGGTGATATTTATTTGAATAAAAAAGCCACTAAATCTACTTTTTTAGGAGAATATCGTTCGCACGGCATTATTCATTTTGCCACCCACGCCATCACCAACGACCAAGAACCCAATCAGTCTTTCATCGCCTTTTATCCTGATAATCAAGGATATAAGCTCCTGACAGAGGAATTATATGATTTGGATTTATCTCAAACTCGACTCGTGGTATTGAGTGCCTGTGAGGCTGGGCGAGGCAAATTACAAAAAGGAGAAGGCATCATTTC
>JAAFJL010000280.1 GCA_013298865.1 Cytophagales bacterium
ACGAAGGAAATCTACATTATGATGACCAAATGGAGCTTTTTGTGAAACAAAAAACCAAAAAAATGACCTTGGATAAAGCAACTGTCATTAAAGAAGCCGAGCGAGTTTATCATCCGAAGTAGTTCATTTAGTAGGAGGAATTAACTTATTCCTTCTACTAAAAACCACCAAAAAACGAGACTTCCCATGTACAAAATCATGAGGGTGAAGGCGGCAATTATTTTAGTTGAAATTGGTTTTTTTTCAACCATTTCAAACAAAAAACAGGCGTAGATTATCAACATAAATTCCGAAACCAGCACATAAACTGCGGCATTACCAATGGTATATTTTACGGTTTCGGAAGCATACCAAGAATTCATTATTTTAAAGCAATGCTCTGATAATAAGAATGTTACAAAACCTATTATTGTCATTATCAGATAAGCTCTCCCCGTGCTACTCACGCTTTTTAGGTAATTAAATCCCCACAAAATCATAAACATCGGGATAAACCAAAGCAAAGGCATATACCCTCCAATCGTTCCGATTTTGAAGATTCCTTCTTCAGGATAAACCAGCGTTTTTAAGTGTGCAGAAAGAAACCAATCTGGAAAAATATTGAAGATTCCGAAGGCAAGTGCGAACTGGACAATATTCATCCAATCTTGGTATTTTCTAAGAAAAATCACGCCTAAAATCAGCAAAACATAACAGGTACATAACCCAAACAACGCCTGCCCGATGGGTAAAGAAAAACCCGCCAATACAAGCACACACAAGACCGTGAAAATAGAATTAACAATGATAAAATCTTTGATTTGATTCATGGAGTTATATGAAGTTGTTTAAACTTTCTCTTTTTGATATACGAAATAGCTATGAATTTAATGATTTTCCAAAAACACTAACATATTTGGCAGAACATTGATAACTTTATTGTTCAAACAAATCTACTTATGAAGCAACTCATCGAAATCGCTAATCAGCTACACGCTTTAGAGAAAAAAATCGAAAAAGACACAAATTTTGCCAATTATAACCGCCACCTCCAACGCATCAGACAGGCTGTCGAGGAAATGGGTATAACTTTTCATAATCCAGAAGGCGAAAAATACGCTGACACTCGCACAGATATTGAGGCAAATATCACGGGCGAACCTTCTGAAAATATGGTCATTACGCAGGCAATTAAGCCCATAGTGATGCAAAACGGACAAATTATCCAATCTGGAATTGTGATAGTGGAAAGTAGTTTTACCACAAAGGCATAAAGGAAACAAAGATTCTTTTTTACCTAAAAGAACTGGCAGAATTACTAAAAGATAATTTAATCTTACTACAACTTTGTTTTCTTTGTGGAGTGCCACCCAGTCCCTTTGTAGTGAAAAATATGGTAGAAAAATAAAAAATCAATCTACAAATAAATGCAAACAATTAATTTCGGAATAGATTTAGGTACAACTAATTCATTGATTGCTCGCTTTACGGGAGCAAATGTTGAAGTTTTTAAAAATCCAGTTGGGCTAAAAGAAACACTCCCAAGTTGCGTTGCTTTCAGAGGCGAGCGTATCATCGTGGGCGATAAAGCTCGTGAGTGGTTACTGAAAGACCCGCTCAATGTTTTTGCGAGTTTCAAACGCAAAATGGGAACAGACGAGAACTTTATGGTAAAATCTAAGGGTGAATTTGTTACCCCGATTGAGCTATCTTCTTTGGTTTTGAAGGAACTCAAAAACTTTATTCATAACGGTGAAGTCCCTGATTCTGTGGTAGTTACAATTCCTGCAAGTTTTGATACCGTTCAGAGTAACGCCACGAAACAGGCTGGCTATGAGGCGGGTTTCAAAGAAGTTGTTTTACTGCAAGAACCTATCGCAGCTTCTTTGGCTTTTTTCAATAAAAACCTTGCAGCAGATAAGGAAAAAGGCAAGTGGTTGGTCTATGATTTGGGTGGAGGAACGTTCGACGTTGCCCTTATCGGAATTGACAATAGCGAGATGAGAGTCCTTGACCATCAAGGAGATAACTACCTCGGCGGTGTTGATTTTGACCATAGTTTAGTCATGAAAATTATTGTTCCAAAACTGATTCAACAAACTGGTAATACGAATCTGAAAGAACAAATCCTGACTCGGAATAGTAGTTACGAAAAACTCTATTACATTCTTTTATTGAAAGCCGAAGAAGCCAAAAAAGAACTGAGTAACAGAGAAACTACGGAAATAGAATTTGAATATTCTTCGCCAGAAGGTGACGAAGACGAAATCATTATGACCATCAGTAGATATGAACTCAATGAGGTAATTAAAGACCGAATTGAAGCAACTTTATTGATGCTTGAAGTGATTTTGGAAAGAAATAATCTCAGCCCATCCGACATTGAGGAAATCATCATGATTGGCGGTAGCACGTACATTCCTTATGTCAGAGAGACGATTGCTGAACGAACCCAAATCCACGTCAATACCGAAGCCGACCCAAGTACTGCCGTAGCCGTTGGAGCAGCGTATTTTGCTGGTAATAAGCCAGTTAACATTAAAAAAGAAATAGAAAAAACTACTTCTTTTGCTCAGAAAATTCCTAATAACCTCAAGATTCAGACGGGTTACAATACCACAACTAAAGATTCTGAGGAGTATATTACGGCAAGTGTAACCAATTATAGTGGTGGACTTTTTTATAGAATTACTCGTACGGATGGTGGTTTTGATACTGGCGTGAAACCCCTAACGCCTAAGTTCGGAGAGTTTGTGTTGTTGTTGCCTGGGCGAGTAAATTCGTTTCAAATCCGTGTTTTTGATGCACAGAATAATCCAGTCTTGGCTGAAGTTGACGATGTAAATATCTCGCAAGGTTTGTTCAGTTTATACGGACAACCTCTCCCCGAAGACGTGTGTATAGAAGTGGATGATTTGAACAATAATTCTACAAAATGCGAAATGATTTTTGCCAGAAATAGCATTTTACCACTCACCAAAACGATTTACAAAGAAATCAGCAGAACTATTCGTAAAGGCTCTGACGATGCCCTGATTATCAACCTCATGGAAGGCGATGCCAACCAACACCCAAGCACGAATAAAGTGGTTGGTGTGATTGAGATTCGAGCAGATAAATTGATGAGTGATTTGGTAAAAGGCTCTGATGTGGAAATCAAAATTGAGATGAGCGAGTCTCGTGATGTATCCGTGAGTACCCACCTGAGTATGACCGACCAACAATTTAATGAAGTATTTAGTCCGACAAAAAGATATGTGAGTATTCTGAAACTCCAAGACGAAATCAATGAAATTCGGGGTCAGTTAGAGCTTGATTTGGACAAAGCAGTAAAAGCAGAAGATTTTGAATTAGCAGCACAGATTCAAGAAAAATCTGCCAAAGGAAAAGCCCTATACGAACAAACTAAGTCACTGAAAGAGAATGCTTTAACAGACGAAAAATATCAATTAGATGAAGCAAAACGCAAATTGGCTCGCCAGCTTTATACCAATGGAGTTGTCAATAATCGGGTACTGCGGGTAAAAGAACGCTATTATGATTTGATGGAATCATTGCAATATTGGTTGGAAAGTTTACAAGATATTTCAGTAAAACATCAAGATGAAATCAAGAAATTGAAAGATACTGAAAGCGAAGTAATGCGAAGTAATAACTATTTTATGGCAGAGGGGCATCATCAGAAAGCCATCAAATTGATGAATAATGTTATCCTTTATACTCCTACTTTATTGGTGAGTTATTATCATCATTACTCGTCACTTTCGCCAGAGGAATATACTAATTTCGACAAAGTAAGAAAGGAAATCGCACGGGGAGAAAAAGCCTTGGAACGCCAGCATTATGACGAACTTCGCAGTGCTTTCATGAGCATAGTTAGTATGACCAAAAACACAGAAATGGTAGAAACCAAAATCAAAGGAACAGGTTTGGGATAGAGTTTTCGTTGTTCGTTTTTCGTTGCTCGGTTTTCGATGGTCAATGGTCGGTTTTCGATGGTCGATTCTCGTTGTTCGGAAAACGAAAATCGAACAACGAATAACAAGCATCGAGCAACAAAAATCGAACAACGAAAATCAAGCATCGAAAAACGAAATAATACTATGAAACAAACATTAATTCTCTTGCATGGCTACGGCGAAGATTCGACAATCTGGAGTGGTTTTGTGACTTTTTTACAGAAAGAATATTTTATCATTACCCCAGATTATTCGAGGTTGAGTAACCTGAAAACGATTGATGATTATGCCGAATTT
>JAAFJL010000281.1 GCA_013298865.1 Cytophagales bacterium
GAAATCAAACGAAAAATAGCTCATCACTTAGCGAAGCAGGCTATTTTGAATTTAACAGTATGTCAAAGAACGACTAAAACTTAAATGTCGGATTAATGAATCTAAAACTTAATGACGGACAGCAATGTTTGAAAATGGAAAATAAGAACTACGATTACTTTTTTTCATTAATGATACTATTCAAATTCGCCTCCATCTGTTGTACTATTTTAGGATATTTATCCGCTAAATTGGTTGTTTCTGAAAGGTCTTCTTGTAAGTTAAATAACTGAGGAACAGTATCATAACCCAATTCAATTTTCGTAGTTGGAGCAACTTTCATGTTTATATTGTTAGGGCGTATGTATTTCCAATTTCCTTCTCGATACCCAAATCCGTTGGAATGTTCTACCAAATTCTTACGACCCGTTTCATCCTGTCCCATCAACGTAAGCCACTGATTTTGAGAATCTGGGGCAGTGGTTTTATCTATTTTTACCTTCAAGAAATCAGCAAAACTTGCTAAGAAATCTATCTGACTTACCAATGCCGAAGAGGTTTGTCCCGCTTTAATCATTTTAGGATATTTCACAATAAATGGGACTCTTGTTCCTCCTTCAAAAATACTCCCTTTCGAACCTCTCAATGCTCCCGTGGGTTTAAAAAAACCTGTATTCTCCGCAGAATCGTCAAAATATCCATCATTAATCACACTGCCATTATCACTTGAAAGTATCACGATGGTATTTTCTGAAAGCCCCAATTCTTCTAATTTTTTCAAGACTTCACCCACCGACCAGTCAAATTGAAGTAAAGCATCGCCTCTTGCCCCCATGCCGCTTTTCCCTTGAAATCGCTCATGTGGTACTCTCGGAACGTGGATGTCATGCGTAGCGAAGTACAAGAAAAAAGGTTCTTTTTTGTTCGATTCTATGTAATTGAGGGCTTTTTGCGTAAAAATATCTCCCATATCTTCATCTCGCCAACGAGCATTTTTACCACCTTTCATCCAGCCAATTCTGCCTACCCCGTTCACGATGGTATTATCGTGTCCGTGATGGTGTTTCATTTTTAATAATTCAGGATTTTCTGCCCCCGTGGGTTCTGAGCCTATTTTTTGGGCATAATTTACCTCAATCGGGTCATTGGGATCGTGGTTAATTACCTTTGAATTTTCGATGAAAACCGTGGGTACTCGATCACCCGTAGCTGCCATGATGAAACTATATCCAAAACCTAAATCGTTAGGGCTGTTTTTAATCGTACTGTTCCAAGTTGGACCGTTTTCATCACCCAATCCCAAATGCCATTTTCCCACAATACCCGTTTTGTAGCCAGCCGATTGAAAAACAGAAGGCAAGGTTTGGCGACCTTTTTTGATAATCGCAGGAGCATCTCCTGGCAAAATACCAGTGCCTGTTTTTCGCCAATTGTACTCGCCCGTCATGAGCGAATAGCGTGAGGGCGTGCATGAGGCTGCCGTACTGTGGGCATCCGTAAATCTGATGCCTGATGCTGCCAATCTTTCACAATTGGGCGTTTTGATGAAATGCGTATTTTGATAACAACTCAAATCACCATAGCCAATATCATCTGCATAAATCAAAACCACGTTGGGTTTCTGGGCGAATGCTTGCGTGAAAGAAACGATGAAAAGAAAGAGGGCAATGGATGCTTTCATAAATATTTTGTTTGAGTCCACTAAAAAGTTACCCTCTAAATCCTCCTCTTCCTGTACTTCTAAAAAAACCACTTCGGCTGCTTACGGGTCTGGATGTGATTGTCCGAGAACTTCCGATACTTTCATGAATACCGCTTGATTTTTGAAATGCTCCCTGTGAAGAATAATAACGGCTCATCATCGGGTAAAAGAAAAATCCACCCGAATGATGCCTCCTACGATAAGTTGTATCGGTAGAATTCATGGTCTTGGGGTTTAAATCAGGGCGATAATTAGCATAACTCGGACTCATGGTTTTTGCCAAAAGATACCCCATTCCACCAAAAAGTAGTGCATTAGAAAGGTTATTATTTTGTCCGATAGTTGTTGGACTGGCTTTTATGTCATTGTCAATCAGGGCTTTAACTGCTTGCGGAGAAAGTTTATCAGTTTTTCCGTCCAAGTAAGTTACAATAGCAATTGAACTATCGGCGGGTACTTCTATTTCATCTGTAATTTTGAATTGCCCCTTCGAGGTTTCAGAAATAAAAGTCTTTACTCCTTTTGAATATACCTCAACTTCTTCATAGTCTGCTTCATCGTCAGAGGAGTCTCCTCCGCAACTTTGTAGCATAGCGGTATTTCCCAAAATAGCCAATGCCAAAGCACCGCTAATGGAAATATCTTTGATTTGTCGGATAAATGAATTTTTACGTATAACTGTCATGGTTGTTTTGGTTTTTTGTGAACGTTCAACAAATGTATTTGAAAATTGGAATATTTATCAATAAAATAGGAAGAATGGTCTAACTTATACACAGAAATATAATTGATGAGTTTTAAAAGCATTCAATATGAAAATTCCCAAACTATTTAGAACTATACACATAATCTTACAAGAGATTTCTCCAGACCAGACTCCTACAAAGAAAGGAGAAAATCGGCGACAAATGCCCCCCTCTCAGCAGGAGAGGGGCTGGGAGAGAGGTTTCAACAAGCAAAATTGGGCTTGCGATACTAAGTATAGATTCCATACACTATTTATCATTCCACTAATCTTATTTTCTTTCCTCGGAAACGCCCAATCCATCCAATGGAAGCCCATTACTCAACAATCGAAACCGTGGTCTCGTTGGTGGTGGATGGGCAATGCCGTCAATCCCAAAGACCTGACTTTCAACATGGAAGCCTACCAGAAAGTCGGTTTGGGCGGACTGGAAATTACCCCAATTTATGGTGTAAAAGGTACGGAATCTCAATTCGTTGATTTCCTTTCGCCTACATGGGTGAGCCTGTTCAAACACACCCTCACGGAAGGCAAACGCTTGGATTTGGGCATTGACTTAGCCAATGCTTCGGGCTGGCCCTTTGGTGGGCGTTGGGTCGAGCCAGAAGATGCTTGTAGATACGTAACGCACAAGGTTTATTCCTTGAAAGAAGGTGAAACATTGACTGAAAAAATCGTCTATCAACAAACGCCTTTACTCCGTTATGTGCGACCTAATGATTTTAAAATCAATGACTTACAACAGCCCATTTCCAAAAACAACAACCTCCAAGAACTTGCCATTGACCAAGTGAGATTTGAAAAACCTTTGCCTTTGCAAACGCTCATGGCGTATTCAGACACGGGAGAAATTTTGAATTTGACCGATAAAATCACGCCTGAAAATCAACTAAACTGGACAGCTCCCAAAGGAAATTGGACGCTTTATGCGGTCTTTTCGGGTTGGCATGGCAAGATGGTTGAACGGGCTGGACCGGGTGGAGAAGGTGATGTGATTGACCATTTTTCTGAAAAAGCAACCAAGAATTATCTCGCTGCCTTCGACAAAGCATTTGCCAAGACGGACGTGAGTTCAATGCGGGCTTTTTTCAATGATTCTTACGAAGTGGATGATGCCAAAGGACAGGCAGATTGGACACCAGAGCTTTTTAATGAGTTTCAAAAAAGACGTGGATACGACCTTCGGAATTATTTGCCAAATCTGTTTAGCCAAGAAAAAACGGACATCAATCGTAGGGTTTTATGTGATTATCGAACAACGATTTCTGACTTGATTTTAGAGAAATATACCTCCGTATGGGCAAATTGGGGGCATTCTCGTGGAAAAATGGTAAGAAATCAGGCTCATGGTTCGCCTGGGAATACCTTGGATTTGTACGCTCAGGTTGATATTCCTGAAATTGAAGGAACGGATTTATTACGAATAAAATTTGCTTCATCTGCCTCGAATGTGATGGGCAAAAAACTGACTTCTTCCGAATCTGCCACTTGGGAAAATGAACATTTTTTATCCAATTTGGGCGATGTAAAAAAGAGTTTAGACCGATTTATGTTGGGTGGAATTAACCATATTTTCTATCACGGCACGAATTATTCACCCCAAAATGAGCCTTTCCCAGGGTGGTTATTTTATGCGGCGGTGCATTTTACGCCTCACAATCCATTTTGGAAAGATTTTGGAGCTTTGAATCAGTACGTGGCTCGCTGTCAGACGTTTTTGCAAGACACCAAACCCGACAATGACATTCTTTTGTACTTCCCGATTTATGACCGTTTTTCAGAACAAAC
>JAAFJL010000282.1 GCA_013298865.1 Cytophagales bacterium
TATTCACATCAATATTTAAGCAAATAATGATAATTGATAACTGTTAATTGTTAACTGTAAAATGGCTCAATCTTACGTCCAAAAAATTAGTAGTATTCTCGTTGCCAATCGTGGCGAAATTGCTATTCGTATCATGCGTGCTGCCTCAGAATTGGGCATTCGCACGGTGGCGGTTTATACCTTTGAAGACCGTTATTCCCTCCACCGATACAAGGCTGACGAAGCCTACCAAATCGGGAAGGACGACGAGCCTTTAAAACCTTATTTGGACATTGAGGGAATCATAAATCTTTGTAAATTAAAGAAAATTGATGCCGTTCACCCTGGCTATGGCTTTCTTTCTGAGAATGTCACCTTGGCACGTCGTTGTCGTGAGGAGGGTATCAAATTTATTGGACCATCGCCCGAAGCTATGGACGCATTGGGCGATAAAGTGGCGGCAAAAGTGGCGGCTCGCAAAGCCAATGTTCCGATGATTGAGGACTCGAAAGAGGAATTAATCAATAGTACCGTTGCTCTTTCGGAAGCTAAGAAAATCGGTTTCCCCGTGATGGTGAAAGCTGCCGCAGGTGGTGGCGGACGTGGGATGCGGGTAGTACGTGAGGAGGAATCTTTTGAAAAGGCTTTCAACGAAGCTAAAAACGAAGCTAAAAATGCCTTTGGCGATGATACCATTTTTATCGAAAAGTTCATCGACCAACCTAAACATATTGAAGTTCAGTTATTGGGCGACCAACACGGGAATCTTGTTCACCTTTACGAGCGTGATTGTTCAGTGCAAAGACGTTTCCAAAAGGTTGTGGAAATTGCTCCGTCATTTGGACTAAAAGAAGAAACTCGTCAGAAATTATATGCCTACGCTTTGGCGATTGGAAAGGCAGTAAATTATTATTGTGCAGGGACGGTTGAGTTTTTGGTCGATAAAGATGAGAACATATTTTTCATCGAAGTAAACCCAAGAATTCAGGTAGAACATACTATTACTGAGGAAGTTACAGGAATTGACATCGTTAGAACGCAGATTCTGATTTCGATGAATTATAAACTTTCGGACAATGGAATTTATATTCTCAAACAAGAAGACATACCGCTAAATGGTTACGCAATTCAATGCAGAATCACAACGGAAGACCCCGCCAACGGCTTCAAACCTGACTTCGGGACAATCATTGCTTACAGAAATGCCGCTGGTTTTGGCATTCGTTTGGATGAAGGTTCGTCTTACCCAGGGGTAAAAATTTCCCCTTATTTCGATTCAATGTTGGTGAAAGTTTCGGCTCGTGGTCGTACGTTGAAAGGGGCTTCGCAACGCCTTGCCCGTGCCTTGACAGAATTCCGAATTCGTGGGGTAAAAACCAATATTCCATTCCTTAGAAATGTTATTGCACACCCGATTTTTCAACAAGGAAAATGTGTGGTGCAGTTCATTGATTCGCATCCAGAATTATTCAATTTCAAAACTTCTCGTGACCGTTCGACCAAAGTCCTCCGCTATTTGGGCGATGTAGTCGTGAACGGAAATCCTGATGTGAAAGTAAATTTAGATAGAAGTTTCAGAACGCCAGCCGTGCCTTCTTTTGATACTTTCGGAGAACATCCTGCGGGCAATAAACAGCTTCTGGACTCGATGGGGGCAGAAAAATTCTCTCAGTACATCAAAGACCAAAAGCAAATTCTTTATACCGATACCACTTTCAGAGACGGACATCAGTCGCTTTTGGCAACTCGTGTGCGTACCAAAGACATGATGGCGGTGGCGGAAAGTTATTCCAAAAACTTTCCTCAATTATTCTCGATGGAAGTTTGGGGTGGTGCGACTTTTGACGTAGCGATGCGTTTCTTGAATGAATCTCCGTGGAAACGCCTTCAAGAATTCCGAGAAGCGATGCCAAATATGCTTTTGCAAATGCTTTTCAGAGGCTCAAATGCGGTGGGTTATTCGGCTTATCCAGATAATTTGATTGAGAAATTTGTAGAAAAATCAGCCGAAACAGGGATTGATGTGTTCAGAATTTTTGACTCATTGAACTGGATTGATGCCATGAAAGTATCAATAAAAGCCGTTCGTGAACGTACAAATGCCATTGCTGAGGCTTCGATTTGTTATACAGGTGATGTTTTTACGAATGAAAAATATTCGTTACAATATTACTTAGACATGGCTCGTGCTTTGGAAGACGAAGGTGCTAACATCTTGTGTATCAAAGACATGGCAGGGCTTTTACGTCCGTATCAAGCACAGCTTTTGGTAACAGAACTACGCAAAGCCCTTTCCATTCCTGTGCATTTGCATACGCACGATACGTCCTCGATTCAGGCGGCAACCTATCTGAAAGCCATTGAGGCGGGCGTTGATATTATTGATTGTTCGTTGGGGGCAATGTCGGGTTTGACGGCTCAACCAAATTTCAATTCTATCGTGGCAATGATGCAAGGACACGAGCGTGAATGTGCGATGGATTTGCCGCTATTGAACCAATATTCAAACTATTGGGAAGATGTCCGTCAGATGTATTATCCGTTTGAATCGGAATTGAAAGCGGGTACGGCTGAGGTCTATGACAACGAGATTCCAGGGGGACAATATACCAATTTACGTGGACAAGCGATTGCCTTGGGCGTGGGTGATAAATTTGAATTAATGAAGCATAACTACCACGAAGCCAACAAGTTATTCGGTGACATCGTGAAAGTTACGCCTTCATCGAAAGTGGTGGGAGATATGGCAATTTTTATGACTGCCAACTCATTGACCGCCGAAGACGTATATGCTCGTGGGGCAACGCTTTCGTTTCCAGAATCGGTTAAAGATTTCTTCAAAGGTGGTTTAGGTCAGCCTTACGGTGGTTTCCCGAAACAATTGCAAGAGATTATTTTGAAAGGTGAAACGCCCATGACGACTCGCCCGAATGATTCGATTTTGCCGATTGATTTTGAGAAAGATTTTGCTGATTTTCAAGCTAAATTTCCAGAAAATGAGCAAGGAGAATTGGATTATCTTTCGTACAAAATGTACCCAAAAGTATATGAAGATTACTACAAAAACCAACAGATTTACGGTGAAGTGTCCTTGATCCCGACCCCTGCATTTTTGTACGGTTTGAAACCAGACGAAGAGATTTTGATTAACATTGACGAAGGTAAAACCATCATTGTCAAATACTTAAATCAATCTGAACCCGACGAATCAGGGTTGAGAAATATTACTTTTGAACTGAACGGACAGGCTCGGAGAATCAAGGTTTTGGACAGAACCATCAAGATTGTGAAAGCCCAACACGTGAAAGCAAGCACCAAAGGCGACATTGGAGCTCCATTGCAAGGACGTTTGAGTAGAGTATTGGTAAAAGCGGGCGACGAAATCAAGAAAAATGCTCCTTTGTACATCATCGAAGCCATGAAAATGGAATCAATTGTATCGTCTCCTTTTGAAGGAATTGTGGGCAGAGTCGTACTGACCGAAGGAACAGTAGTAGAACAAGAAGACTTAGTTTTGACGGTTGAAGAAGCCAAATTACCCGAACCAGACATCGAAGAATACCTATTTGTGTACGGAACATTACGCAAAGAAGCGGGTAACGAATTGCATAAATTCATCGAAAAAAACTCGGAATACATAGGTTTAGCCGATGCCCAAGGAAAGCTATTTATGTTAGAAGAAGAAGGCTATCCAGCATTCATAAGCACTGATAATCAGGTAGATAAGACGATTGGGGAATTATACAAATTAACCAGTCCCATCAAATTATTAGCGATTTTAGACGAATACGAAGAATATTTTGCCAACGACAACGTAAACAGCGTTTTCATCAGAAATACGATTGACGTAAATTTTGAAGGACAAAAAATAGATTCTTACGCCTACGAATTTAATCGTTCTGTGGAGGGGTTGAAGGAGATTGTTGGGGGGGATTTTATGGGGAGGTAGGTTGATTTATTTTCAAAGTAATACAAAAAATGTAATGCGTATTTTGTATTGCTTGCGTTAAATTTCATTCAAAATACCTTTAATTTAATTTATTCAGGGGTTTTGTTCTGAAATTAGCATTTCACAATAAACTTTATTAGGATAATTGTTGGAACTTGTGAGATTTTATGTTTTGATTCTGTGTCTTATTCTAAGATTGTGTAACCCACATCCAATCCAAAAGATATTATCACGAAAGTCAAGATTAT
>JAAFJL010000283.1 GCA_013298865.1 Cytophagales bacterium
CACATCAACTGCCCTGCCCCAGAGATTCTGTACTTGTTGAGTGTCGGCGATAATATTGAAACTATGAAACAAACTAATAACACATACTTTAATTCTTTTTCGGACAGGTATTTTTTACATATTATCAGACTGAAAAGCAGTACAATAAATCCGTAAGATATACCTCTGTTGGCATCGAACGCAATGAGTGCAAAACTTGTAGAGATTATTAAACTTGCAGACAAAGCCAGTAGAAATTTATACTGTTTTTCTCTGAAAAGAATGACTAATCCCAATACCACAAGTAACCAAAATCCGTCAAATCCGCCCCAAACTCGCAAAGAAACCATTTTGAGGTTTTCATAAAATGTTCCTATAAATTCCTCCATATAAACGGTATCGTCGAGTTGATGAGATGCTATCAGATATTGTCTCAGAGCAACATATACAACTCCAGAAATAAATACGCTTAATGCCTGAAACGAAAATTTAATGCTAAACTCCTTATTGCCAAAGGGCATAATTGTCCACCAAAGAATCACATAAACTGCATTGATTAAAGCTCTTTCATCAACCCAAAAAGCACATTGACAACAGATAAATATTGCTAAAAGATTTCTCGAATAGATACTCAATAAAAGGAAGAAAAAAGCGAAAAAATCGCCGTAGGGAACAACATCCAAGATAAATGAACCTCCGCCTGCGTATAAGTTTCCGAAACCCACCACGAAAAGCAATATTAATATTCTGTTGGTGTCTTCTCCCAAGATTTTCAATGATATTTTTGCTACTAAATACAAATAGGGCAAACCCAATGCAAGAGCTAATAGATATAGCCATAAAGCAAAGTGGTTTTGACCAAATATTCGTACCAATGTTGGTAGAAACAACCTGAACTTCATCTTGGCTTCGTGCCGATAACTTGAAATATCTGCTGATGCCCCTTTTTTGAAAAATGCAAAATAATCTTCCGACTGTGACCGTACAATTTCGTGAACAGTATCTAATTGTTGCTGTTTGACAGATGTATTCCAGAATTCTTTGAAATAAACGAGTTTTCCCATATTACCAGAAAAATCCACAACCACAAAAAGCAATACCGACACCAATGTGATTTTCCAAAGCCAGTACTTACCTTTCAGTAAAAAGGATAATCGTTTTTCTAAGTCTAAAAGCAATAAATCTAAATACATATTTGGGTGATTTTCTATTAGACTTCTTGCGAAAGTGTTTGATATTGCAAAACAGCATCTATTCGACTACAAACGAAGAAAATTTTTCAACCGTAGCGATGCTATGGAATTCCATTCTGGCTTCAAAATTTTCTTCGTTTTCGCTCGAAAATCTCCTATTTTTCAATCATCAAACACTTTCGCAGGAAAGTCTATTATTGATTATGCACTTTCGGATTTGCAATCTGAAAGTGCAGATGAAAAGTTGCATCGTATTAATTTAAGAATGAATTTCAATCCAAATTATCTTTTTCTAAATTTTCAATATCATTCAAATCTCTGGGGCGACCAACAGCTTTTTTTACTGAAATCAAATCATCATAATGGATCAAAGGAATATTCAGATTTTCATCAATCTGATAAATTACTCTTTTTTCATAAGCCTCTTCAAAAATCAATCTTTTTACACTTGTCAAAACATCAATTGCCACAGGAGGTCGTCCAAATGTAAATACATCATAAATGGGATTTTTTAGAAAATTATCAATTGTCATATCAAAAATAGGCATTCCGAAATCTGTGAATGCTTTTACAATTTTATCATAATTCTCTTCTGTTTTTTCAACCCATAAATCCATATCACCCGTTGTTCGGGAATAACCATGAAGTATTACTGAATACCCTCCAATGAGTAAATACTTAACGCCATTTTTATTGAAGGCTTGTAAAAAATCTTGAAAGTCGTCATTGAAAATATTGCTCATACGTTCTTACGTGCCTTAAAAACAGTTTTATCCATCTTAGGAGGACAATTAATATCAAAATTATAAGCAACACTATTTAGATAAAATGCAGCTTTTAATCTTGCTTCCATGGTCTGTGAAGTCCAAAATTTACGGTTATCACCACTCTCTTGGTGGCTTCCCATTTTGAAATATGTTCTGTCTAATTTCATGATATTTTATTCTACAAATCCGTCACACAACCCAAACTCGCACTACTCACATTCTTGATATATTTTCTCAAAACGCCTTGCTTGAAAGGTGATTCGATGGGTTTCCAGAGTTTGCGTCTTTCGGCTAATTCATCGTCTGACACGTGGACTTGAAGAATGTTATTTTCAGCATCAATTGTAATCAAATCACCATCTTTTACCAAACCAATATTTCCGCCCGACTGTGCTTCGGGCGAAACGTGTCCGACCACAAACCCGTGCGTACCACCCGAGAAACGTCCGTCCGTAATCATCGCTACAGAATTGCCCAAACCAGCTCCCATAATTGCCGAGGTTGGTTTCAACATTTCGGGCATTCCTGGTCCACCTTTTGGTCCTTCGTTACGAATCACAATCACCATGCCTGGCTTGATTTCGCCTTTTTGTAAGAACTCAATTACTTCCTCTTCACACTCACAAACTTTGGCAGTTCCTTCAAATTTCAAACCTTCTTTACCCGTAATTTTTGCCACAGCACCTTCTGTTGCCAAGTTTCCGTAAAGAATTTGTAAGTGTCCAGAAGCCTTCAACGGATTCGATAGCGGATAGATAATCTTCTGATTATCAAAGTCTAAGCTCGGGATTTCTGCCAAATTTTCGGCAATAGTTTTACCTGTAACCGTCATGCAATCTCCGTGCAGAAGTCCTTCTTGCAACAAATATTTCATCACCGCCTGCACACCACCGATGGCAAGCATATCTTCCATATAGTATTTTCCAGAAGGCTTCAAATCTGAAATTAAAGGCACTCTGTCAGAAATATCTTGAATGTCTGTGAGCGTAAATTCTATCCCCGCCGCACGAGCAATTGCCAAATAATGAAGCACCGCATTGGTTGAGCCACCCATTGCCATCACCACCGTCATGGCATTCTCGAATGCCTTGCGAGTCATGATGTCACGAGTACAAATATTTTTCTCTAATAAATTTTTCATCGCCGCCCCGATGGCAAGACATTCAGCCTTTTTACCTTCGTGGGTTGCAGGATATGTTGATGAATTAGGCAATGTCAATCCCATTGCTTCCATCGAACTCGCCATTGTGTTTGCGGTGTACATTCCTCCACAAGCTCCCGCCCCAGGAATGGCATTTTTGATGACACCTTCGTAGTCTTCGTCCGTGATTGTCCCTGCAAATTTTTGTCCCAAAGCCTCAAAAGCCGAAACGATGTCCAACTTTTTACCTTTGTATTCTCCCGTTTTAATAGTTCCGCCATAAACCAACATTCCTGGGCGATTCAAACGAGCCAAAGCCATCATTGCCCCGGGCATATTTTTATCGCAACCCACCACAGCAATCACGCCATCGTACCATTGAGCCCCCACAACATCCTCGATGGAATCAGCAATCAAATCACGAGAAGGCAATGAATATGACATTCCATTATTACCGTTTGTCATACCATCTGAAACTCCGATTGTATGGAAAATCAATCCCACCATGCCATTTTCTTGTACGCCTTTCTTCACGTGGACGGACAATCCATTCAGGTGCATATTGCAAGTATTGCCTTCATAACCCGTACTGGCGATGCCGATTTGGGCTTTTTGCATATCTTCGGTAGTCAGACCGATACCATATAACATCGCCTTAGCGGCAGGATTTGTAACCTCTTGGGTAAGCGTGCGAGAGAATTTATTTAATTCCATATTTTGTGATAATTGATTGTGTTGTGTATAGCACACGGATTTAATGGATTAGACACGGATGAAATTTCGGAAGTATATATTTAATGTAGCAAGTCCCGTTAAATTTTAGATTTAAAAATATGAATCCATGTCTAATCCATTAAATCCGTGTGCCAATTTTATAAAAAAAGACCTTCCACAATTTGAGAAAGGTCTTATGATACTATATAAAAGCCTGACTCAACTCAAGAATAGAGCAGAATTAGGTTGATTGGAATATTTACAACGTTAAAATTCATTGATTTTAGCGAAATTTCGCTATTTTTAAATTTTCTTCTTTACAAATATACAGATGATTATTTTTTATTTCAAAGAAATGAAGAGAGAAAATTTTG
>JAAFJL010000284.1 GCA_013298865.1 Cytophagales bacterium
TAAAAACAACCATAGAAACGCTGATAAAACAGTTGAGCAAAGTACAAATACAAGATTATGAAAAACAGTCGAAAGAAAGTGTTTTGAGCCTGATAAAATCACTCAAAACTCAATACGAAACTGTGAAGAATGACTTTGAAATTACTCAGAAAAAAGTTTTGGATTTTGAAACAGAAAAAAATACAATATCAGGTAGTCAACAAACATTATCTGAGGTTCTGAAAGACACGCAAAATGTATTGTTTCAATCTCAAAATGAAATTGACGGCTTGTTGTTAAATAATAATTTTGAGTCTGAAAAATGGGTCGCTGAAATTCTGAAAAATACCTTAGATATTGATGCAGAACGTAAAGCAATTGAGGATTTTAGAAATAATTTAAAAAATGCCCAAGAACAGTTACAGATTCTGAGAAAAGATTACGAAAACCTGACTTATGATGCTGAAAAACACGAGGCTGTTTTATTGAAAATTGTGGAAATCTCAGAAAAACTAAATTTTCAACGCAAGGAAGAAGGTCGGATAGATGGACTTCTGAAAAAAGCACAAGAGGATTTAGCCAAGAAAACTACCTTGTTGAACGAACAGGAAAAGTTAGAAATCAGAGAAAAACATTTGGCAGATTTAGGGACACTTTTCAGAGGAAATGGCTTTGTGGATTTTGTTTCGAGTGTGCATTTGCAGAACCTTTGCAACAATGCCAATGTACGTTTCCATAAGATGACTCGTCAACAATTGCATTTAGAATTGGGAGACGACAATAGTTTTTGGGTGCGTGATGTACTGAATGGCGGACGGTCGAGGTTATTGAAAACGCTTTCTGGTGGACAAAAATTTCAGGCAGCTTTATCGTTGGCTTTAGCTTTGGCAGACAATATTCATACCCTCACGGAGTCTAAACACAACTTTTTCTTTTTGGATGAAGGTTTTGGTTCGTTGGACAGAGACTCACTACAAGTAGTTTTTGAGACTTTGAAATCCCTCAGAAAAGAGAATAGGATTGTCGGTGTGATTTCTCACGTAGAAGATTTACAGCAAGAAATTGACCGTTATTTAATGGTAAAAAATGACGAAGAATTAGGAAGCGTTATTTCAATTATCAATTAACAATAAACAATTATCAGTTCATATGCTCACCCCGATTTGCAATCGGGGTGAGCGAAAAAACTCACCAACTTCCCCAAAACTCATTTAAACCATTCTGAATACATGATGTAATTATTGGCGGTTCGCATGAAAACTTCTGCGGCTTCTGGCGAAACTTGTTTCAATAATTTTGCGGGATTTCCTGCATAAATACTCCCTGCTGGTACACGAGTATTTTGCGTAACAATTGCCCCTGCTGCTATGATAGAGCCAGTTTCAACTACTGCTCCATCCATTACAATTGCTCCCATTCCTATCAGAACTTTGTCTTCAATTGTACAACCATGCACGATTGCGTTATGGGCAATCGAAACATAATTTCCGATAACTGTTTTAGCTTTCTGATAGGTGCAATGGATAATTGCTCCGTCTTGGATATTGGTATTATGCCCGATTGCAATAGAATTAACATCGCCACGGACAACGGCATTGAACCAAACAGTACAATTATCGCCCATGATTACTTCACCAACAATGGTTGCGTTTTCTGCAAACCAACAATTTTCTCCAAATTGTGGATGATGCCCTTTGATTGTTTTGATTAATGCCATTTGTGTTGAATTTAGTAGAGACGTTTCATGGAACGTCTTCCAGCAAAGTATTTCATAAATATATGCACGAAAAAACCAAGAAATACCTTCTTGCAAGTTTTTACAGAACATATTTCTTGGTTTTTGATGGTAGCAATTTCGTGAGAAGACGTTTCATGAAATGTCTATACCAATTCTTCTTGACGTATCGAGATTTGACAACTTTTCAAAAGTTGTCAAATCTATCAAATCTCAATTTTATTGCTTTCCAACTACACCCTGAGAAGCCGTTTTAAAATCAGACATTAATCTTTTGCACAGCGGCTGGTTAGGAGACTTCTACCGAGAGGTTTTACCGACTATGGAAACAAGAAGACAGGCTTTATCCAATAATTCAAGTTTATCGCCTAACTTAAAAACCATTTTATTCCTACAAAATTTCGCTAATAACTTTCCCTGAAACATCGGTTAATCTAAAATTTCTTCCTTGAAAAGGGTATGTAAATTGCTCGTGGTCAAAGCCCATAATGTGCATAATAGTTGCCTGTAAGTCATGGATGTGCGTTTTCCCTTTGATGCCATAATAACCGATTTCGTCTGTTTCACCGTGAGAATAACCTTTTCTAATTCCTCCTCCTGCCATAAACATCGTAAAAGCATCAACATGGTGATCACGACCTTTAAATGGAGTATTATTATCACCTGCACGGTTTTCCATCATGGGTGTTCTGCCAAATTCTCCACCCCAAACAATGAGCGTTTCTTCGAGTAACCCTCTCTGCGTCAAGTCTTTGATTAATGCCGTGATTGCTTTGTCCACGTATTCCACATTTTGCCGTAAACCAATATCAACGCCACTGCCCTCATCAGTGCCATGATTGTCCCAACGGCGGTCAAAAAGCTGTACCACACGAACGCCTTTTTCAATTAATTTTCTTGCTAAAAGGCAATTATTCGCAAAACTTGCTTTGCCAATTTCTGTACCATACATTTCATGAATATAGTCTGGTTCGTCTGAAATATCCATCGTTTCAGGTACTTCGGTTTGCATTTTGAATGCCATTTCATACTGCGAAATTCTTGTCAATGTCTCAGGGTCGCCAATTTCATCGTAGGTCAGTTGATTAATTTTATTGATGGTTTCAATAGATTTTTTTCGCATCAATGAATCTATTTCACCAGGATTATTGATATACAAAACTGGGTCACCCTTAGAGCGACACTGAACACCTTGATAAACCGAAGGCAAAAAGCCATTTCCCCACAAATATTTTCCTGCACTTGGTTCTGGTCCAGACACTAAGACCATATAGGCAGGCATATTTTGGTTTTCAGAACCCAAGCCATAAGTAATCCACGAACCTAAACTTGGTCGCCCAACTCTTGCACTTCCCGTGTGCATAAAGAGCTGTGCAGGGGCGTGATTGAACTCGTCAGTGTGCATTGCTTTCAGGAAAGTCAGTTCATCGGCAAGTTCGGGTAAATGTTGAAAATAATCAGAAAACCAAGCTCCCGAAGCTCCAAATTGCTTAAAACTCGCTTGTGGACCGAGCATTTTTGGCACACCTTTAATAAATGCAAAACGTTTGCCTTCCAAAAGTGATTGCGGACAAAGTTGCCCATCAAGTTTTGCTAATTCAGGTTTATAATCAAAAAGTTCTAACTGCGACGGAGCCCCTTCCATGTGAAGGAAAATGATATTTTTGGCTTTGGCAGGAAAATGTGGAGGTTTTATCGAAAATGGATTTTCGTCAATAGTAGTAGTTTGCTCGTTTTTCCCTAAACAACCGCCCAAGATAGAGGATATCGCTAAACCGCCTAAACCCGAAGTACATTTTTTGAGAAAATGACGGCGGGTATTGAATTTTGCCTCATCAAAGAAAGCTTCTTCAAAGACTGATGTTCTTTTCATCTTGTTAAAAATTCGTCTAAATTCATCATAGCATTGGCGGTGAGGGTAAGGGCAAAATACTCTGAATCCTCTTTCTTTTTTCGCTTTAAATCCACCAACGCTTCTTGAAAAAGTTGTACTAAAAGTGCCTTCTTTTCTTGATTTGGGTACTTTTGAAAAATCTGATGATAACCCGCATTGATTTTGTCTTCAATTTTATTGGACTGTATTTTTTCCATCAACAAAGCAATATTTTGGGCAGCAGCATAATTCACGGTGTCATTCAAGGCAGTCAGGGCTTGTAATGGCGTATTAGTTCTGATTCGGCGAGAGTTGCAAATATTTCTTTGTGGACTGTCGAACGTTATCATCGAAGGGTAAGGATTTGTCCGTCGCCAATAAGTATAAATTGCTCTCCGATATTGGTTTTCTTTCGTTTCTTTACGCCACGCACCATCAGTTGGGTCGGGTG
>JAAFJL010000285.1 GCA_013298865.1 Cytophagales bacterium
TTGGTAAACATTATTTTGAAATATGGAAAAATTCGGGAAAATAATTGGCATAAATCTATTGATATTGTTTGCTTATTCTTTAATCTCAAACCTATTGAGAAAGTTAGATGGAGATTTAACAATGATAATAATGATGGCAATGAGTATTTTAGTTCAAACTGGTATTTGTTTTGGTTTTGGTATCAAGAAATTTACAGAAAATAAAAAACAAGAAGGAGGTATCTATCTTTTGACTTGTTTTTTAGTCTTAGTCATTGGTTTTGGCACTTGTACACAATTAAGTGCTGTAAGGGGAATTCAACAGATTGAAGAAAATACAAACAAATAAAACATGAAAAACTTTGGCAAATTGGCATTACCCCACTTGATTGGGCTATTGGCGTATTCTATTTTTCTGAAAATTATTGATAAGAGTATGGGAGGAGAAATGATGTTTTTTTTAGCCCTTCTCATTGTTGCCCATGTAATACTTTGCGGTTTACTCGCCATTATGAAATTCACGAAAAGTGAAACTGAAAATGGGGCATTTTATCTGCTCATCGCCTTTCTGGTTTTACTGATTGGCTTTGGAACTTGTGTGAGTTTTTTTACTCTGAATATACATTAAAAATGGTTCTCCGACAGTTTTTGTGGACACAAAGTCACACAAAGTATAACACAAAGTTAAAAGAGTATTTTCTTTGTGTGACTCTGTGAAAAACTCTGAGATACTCTGTGACCACAAAAATTGTCGGAAAACCTTAAAAAATTAAACACAATTATGGACAAACTTATTAGTAATAACTTCGGGTTAGTACACTTGATTTCGGGCATATTAGCCTTAGTGTTTGGAGGAGCAGTTCTCATTCTTAAAAAGGGGACAAAACTCCACAGGAAAGCAGGTTATATCTATGTCTTTAACATGGCAATTATGATACTTTCTTCTTTCGGAATTTATCGTTTGTTTGGTAAGTTCGGACCTTTCCATTATCTATCACTGGTGTCAACTTTTACATTAGTTGCAGGAATGATTCCGATGTTCAAGAAAGTCAGGACACCCAAAGACTATGAGATTCATTTCAAAAGAATGTACTGGTCTGTTGTCGGATTATATGCCGCATTTGCAGCCGAGAGTTTTGTCAGAATTCCTAAATTTGGCTCTTTTTGGGAGGCAGTCGCATGGAGTTTTGTCTTAGTCTTCATCATATGCTTTATTACTTTTCTAAAAATGAGACCCGTTTGGTCACAGAAATTTGGGAAAGGGAGGCTTCAAAACGTAGAGAACCCATAAGCAGAAACAAAACAAAAAAGGTCTATACATCGCTGTACAGACCTTTTTTATTTACTGAGAAAATTTTACTTCGCAGAAACTACTTCAATATCAAAAAGTAAAGGTGAATTCCCTGGAATATCAGAACCTGTACCAGCAGCCCCATAACCCAAAGACGATGGAAAAATCAACGTAGCTTTTTCACCAACTTTCATTTTGGCAATTCCTTCATCAAATCCCTTGATGACTCTTCCTCCACCTAAAACAAAAGCAAAACTTCCTGAATCAAATTGTTTATCGGTTAGCAATTTTCCTGTATATCTTACAGTGATATTTTGACCAGCTTTTAGGCTTACACCAGATAAATTTTGCAATGTACGGATATAGCGTAAACCCGTAGCCGTAGTTTCTGTAACTGTAAAACCTTTCTTGGCAATATAAGCATTGATTTGTTCTTCTTCCGTTCCAGAAAGTTCGTCCTTGCTACAAGAAGCAACAATTACAGCAAATAATAAGATAAAAAATACTTTGTACTTGAACATGAATATTGGGGTTAATTGTGATGTTTTTTGTTGAAGCTGTTTAAATTTTTCGTTAGTAAAATTTTATAAGTAATTGATTATCAGAGACAAACTACTTCGCAGAGATAACCTCAACGTCATAAAGCAAGGGGGAGTTCCATGGAATAACTTCTCCTCTGCCTTCGGTTCCGTAACCTAAAGTTGATGGAATAATGATGATAGCTTTTTCACCAACTTTCATTTTCAGAATGCCTTCATCAAATCCTTTTGTAGTTTTTCCCTCTCCAATAATAAAGCTAAAATCACCACCGTCGAATTGTTTTCCTGTAAGTAATTTCCCTGTATATTTAACGGTAACGGTTTGTCCGAGCGTTATTTTTGCACCAGTAGGATTCGCTTTTATTTGGATATAACGCAAACCCGAAGCAGTTGTATCAGTAGGAATCAATCGATTATCAAGCATATAAGTCTCTATTTGTTGCTTTTCTGTACCAATCGAGAAAACTTCAATATTAAAAAGCAAAGGAGCATTTGCTGGAATCTCTACTGCCCCATAAGTACCATAACCCAAGGTTGAAGGAAATATTACGGTGGCTTTTTCACCAATTTTCATTTTGGCAATTCCTTCATCAAAACCTTTGATGGTCTTTCCTCCGTCTAAAACAAAGCTCAGGTTTCCGTTGGAAAATGTTCTGTCTGTGAGCAGTTTTCCTGTGTATTTTATGTTGACAACTTGCCCTTTTCTTACGACTCCCCCCGAAGGATTAGCCTGAGTTTTGATAAACCGTAAACCCGAAGGAGTAGTCTCTGTAACGGATAAACCTTTTTTAGAAATGTAGTTTGATATTTGCTCCTCTTCTGATTCTACAAGCTCTACTTTACTACAAGAAGCCACAATTACAGACAATAATAAGATAAAAAATACTTTGTGCTTGAACATGATTATTGGTGTTTAAAGATACCGTTTTTTAAAGATAATGGGAATTTTTGTCCTTTTCAAAACTATGTCCTAACTTGTGTATTATCAACAATTAATCTCATGAAAAATACGCTACTAATTATCACATTTTTTTTGTCAGTTTTTACTGCCTTTTCCCAAGACAATATGCCTCTAATATTGCCCGAACGAGAGCGTGCAGATGTAATTGATGAATTATTGGAAGACAAAATGACGAATCTTTTGCCCAAACTCATGCGGAGGGAAGGCATTGATATGTGGATTTTGATTTCCAGAGAATACAACGAAGACCCCGTAATGAAAACGATGTTGCCCGCCGTATGGCTTTCGGCAAGGCGTAGAACGATTATGGTGTTCTTTGATAAAGGCGAAAAAGAAGGCGTAGAAAGACTGGCAATTGCCCGATATGATGTTGGAAATTTGCTGAAAGGTGAATGGGATTTAAAAACCAATCCCGACCAATGGGATGCCCTGATGAAAACCATTCAAGAGAAAAATCCAAAGAAAATTGGGTTAAATTTCTCTAAATATTACGCCCACGCCGATGGTCTGACTTTTACCGAACAAAAGGAATTCATGGATAAATTACCTTCTGAATTTCATAGTAGAGTCGTTTCTGCGTCTAATTTGGCAGTAAATTGGTTAGAAACTCGGACAGAAAGAGAGATGGCGATTTACCAACAAATTTGTAGAATCTCGCACGAAATCATCCAGGAGGCATTTTCTGATAAAGTAATTCAGCCTGGAGTAACTTCAACAGAAGACGTAGTTTGGTGGATGCGTCAGCGAGTGACAGATTTGGGCTTGGAAACATGGTTTCATCCAACGGTTGATATTCAGCGAGCAGACCCAGACAATTTTGACCATCTCAGGACATTCACCAAACGTCCGACCAAACAAGTTATCAAGCCTGGAGATTTGCTCCATTGTGATTTTGGCATCACTTATTTACGCCTCAATACAGACCAGCAACAACACGCATACATCTTGCGAGCGGGCGAAAGTGATGTGCCTGATTTCTTGAAAAATGCCTTCAAACAAGGCAACCAAGTACAAAACTGTTTGACAGATAATTTTAAAGCAGGAATGTCTGGCAATGAAATTTTGGCAAAAGCCCTTGTCCAGTCGAAAAAAGAAGGATTGAACGGTGTGATTTATACTCACCCAATCGGTAATCACGGACACGCCGCAGGTCCGACCATCGGAATGTGGGACAATCAAGGCAAGACCGTCGGAAGTGGAGATTTCCCTTTGAA
>JAAFJL010000286.1 GCA_013298865.1 Cytophagales bacterium
CAATCCTTCTTGTTTTATTGTAATCACCAACTGTTTGAGAATGTCCAGACTGTTTTTTTGCATTGTATTATTATTTCCGATAAGTCTTTATAGCTGTCATTCTCAGACTAAACGTCAACTGAGTACTTCACCTAAGCACGAGTTTAGGGCTGCTTGGATTGCGACCGTTGAGAATATTGACTGGCCCAAAAGAGGGCAATATAATTCTGACCTCCAGAAACAAGATTTCATTCGTATTCTTGATGAACACAAACGTTCCAACATCAACGCTGTCTTCGTACAGGTACGTGATGCTTGCGACTCTTATTATGCCCGAAGTTTAGAACCTTGGTCCGAATTCCTGACGGGTACACAAGGGAAATTTCCTCAGCCGTTTTATGACCCCATGAAGTTCATGATTGAAGAGACTCATGAACGAAATCTGGAGTTTCATGCTTGGTTGAATCTGAATCGAGCTACTTTCAGAAAGGCAACGAGTATCATGCCCGACCATATCAGTAATACTCGCCCAGAATGGATGTTGAGTTACGATGGACAGAAATTATTGAATTTTGGAATCCCAGAGGTTAGAGATTATATCACGAGTGTTGTGGTAAATATTGTACTAAATTATGATGTGGATGGAATCCATTTTGATGACTATTTTTATCCGTATCAAGTAACTGGACAAACGCTGAGAGATGACGATACCTTTAGAAAATACAATCGTGGAATCAAAAGCATTGAAAACTGGCGAAGAAACAATACTGACCTGTTAATCAAGCAGATAAGTGATGCCGTTGCTAAGACAAAACCTTGGGTAAAGTTTGGAATTAGTCCTTCTGGTGTTTGGAAAAACGCCACACCACAAGACCCCGAAGGCTCAAAAACACAAGCTGGACAACCGTCATATTCGCACTTATATGCAGACACTCGCAAGTGGGTCGAACAGGGTTGGATAGACTATATTATTCCCCAAATTTACTTTGAAAGAAATCATCCAAAAGTACCTTACAAGGTTTTGGCAGAATGGTGGACTCAGAATACTTTCGGAAGGCATTTGTACATTGGACATGGACCTTATAAAATCAAAACAGGTTGGAGCAATACCGAAATGCCAAGCCAAGTACGATACGACCGCCAAGAGCCAAATATTCAGGGCGGTGTGTATTTTAGTTCAAAATGTCTAACAGAAAATTATGGTGGATTTCAGGATTCTCTCAGGGCAGATTTTTATAGACAACCTGCCATTATTCCTGCCATGTCTTGGAAAGATAACGTTCCACCAGAAGCTCCAAAAAGGTTAATTATTAGTAAAGCAACAGGGCAAAATGTCTTAGTTTGGCAGCCAGGAGATGCGGCTTCGGATGGAAATGAAAATCATTATTTTGCTCTTTATCGTTTTGAAAGAACTGAAAAAGTTGATTTAGAACGAATAGACAAGGTTCTTTACATTGGTAAGCAAAATACTTTCATAGATATTTCAGCAGAAAAAGCAAGAGGTTATCTTTACGTAGTCACATCTTTCGACCGTCTTCATAACGAATCCGTTCCCTCAGCAATGGCGATTACAAGCTATGCAAAATGATGATTCTTATTAAAAAAATAGCATTGTGAATTAAAAATTAGTGGCTATTTCATCAAAAAAGCGTATCAATATTTACAGTAGAATTCTGCAAATATTGATACGCTTTTCGTATTATTCAGAAGGAAACTTTACCGTTTTAGGCTAAAAATCTCTTCCCCTTTTACCTCAAATCCAGCTAATAATACTGATTTTACAATGCCATTTTCTACCAAGTAATCTTTGAGAACATATTCAGATTTTTCGAGATACATTACTTCAATCACTTGGTTTGCAGGGTCGATAACCCAATATTCTTGTACGCCAAAACGTTCGTATAAATCTTTTTTCTCTACTTGGTCTCTGTAAACCGATTTTGGAGAAATAATTTCAACTATCAAATCTGGAATACCTTCAAAACATTTATCGGTTACATTGTTCAAATTATCATTCTTGATAAAAAGAATATCTGGTTGGATAACATTGTCATAATCCAATCTGACATCGTAAGGGGCATCAAAAACTTCTCCGAGATTATTTTTACTCAAAAAAAGACGAAAGGCAAATTCAAGTTTACCTGAAATTCGTTGGTGTTCGGTATTGGGTGCGGGCATTTCGTAAAGTTCATTATCAATGAGTTCATAGCAAGAATCAGCAGGAAGATTTTCCAGCATATCTTGGTATGTCCATTTTTCGGCAACAAGTGTTTCCATATTCTGATACGTTTTTTACAAATATATGTAATTTAAAAATTTGAAAATGTATTAATTTTCAAATTAACCCATTTCCAAATTAACCCATTTCCAAATTTTCAAATTGACCTACTTCTGCCTAAAGAAAATCTGGATCGGTACACCTGTAAAATCAAAGTGTTCACGCATTTGATTTTCTAAGTAACGCTCATAACTTTCACGAATATATTGTGGCAAATTACAGAACATCACAAACGAAGGAGAACGTGTTGGCAACTGAGTCATGTACTTGATTTTGATATACTTACCCTTCCAAGCTGGTGGCGGATAGTTTTCAATTACTCTCAACATTACATCATTCAATTTAGAAGTTGGTATCTTTTTGGTCTTGTTTTCATAAACCTCCAAAACCTTTTCTACCGCCTGATAAATACGTTGCTTGTCTTTCACGGAAGTAAAAATGATAGGCATATAATTCAAGGGAGCCATTCTTTGGCGAATGGCATCTTCTAATTTCTTAGAAGTCATGGCGTCTTTTTCTACCAAATCCCACTTGTTAATCATAATTACGATACCCTTTTTCGCACGGTCAGCCATCGAAATAATGTTCATGTCTTGTGCTTGCAAACCAGTCTGTAAATCTACGGTGGTAGCATCTACCAGAATCACGGCAATATCACATTCTTCCATTGCTTTGATTGAACGCAACAAAGAATAGTACTCAATATTGTCGTCAATTTTAGCTTTTCTTCTAATTCCTGCGGTGTCTGTAATGATAAAATCTTTCCCGAAAAGGTTATAATGATTATCAATCGCATCACGAGTTGTCCCTGCAATGTCCGTTACGATACTTCTTTCTTTGCCCAAAAGAGCATTCAAAAATGACGATTTCCCTACATTTGGTTTACCCAAAATGGCAATTTTCGGAATACCATCGTTCGGATTTTCAGTACCTTCTTCTTCAAAATGACTCACAACAGCATCCAATAAATCTCCTGTTCCTGAGCCACTTTCTGCTGCTACTGGAAACGGGTCACCCAATCCGAGTGAATAAAACTCTACCGAATTCATTCCTTTTTCGTAGGTATCGGCTTTGTTTGCCACGATATAAACTGGCTTTTTAGAACGGCGAAGCACATGAGCAAAATCCGAATCTAAATCGGTAAGTCCAGTGCTACAATCTACCACAAAAAGAAGAACATCTGCCTCCTCGATTGCGAGTTCAACTTGTTCACGAATTGCACCTTCAAAGGTATCTTCCGAACCGTGTACATAACCACCAGTATCAATGATGGTAAAAAACTTCCCAGTCCACTGACCATAGCCATAGTGGCGGTCACGAGTGACGCCTGAGACGTTGTCCATAATCGCTTTTTTCTGTTCGATAAAGCGATTAAAAAGCGTTGATTTACCCACGTTTGGGCGACCAACAATTGCAACAATATTTGACATTTTTTTTGTTTTTTGAGCTGTTCCCTGCGTACTGTGTTAGTGTTAATCATCTGAAAATCAGAGTCATAACCAAAGCCTTGCAAGCACCTCAATGATTAAATTTAAGCATACTGTTTATGGGGATGTAGATTATTTGTTAGTGTTACTAATAATTTTTGTAATTTTGTTTCAGCTAAAAAATTTATTGTTTCTATATCTCATTTCATAATGGGTGCTACCAGTATTGGTACGAGGGCAAATGGATTTTTTGGCTTTTTTG
>JAAFJL010000287.1 GCA_013298865.1 Cytophagales bacterium
AATGTTTATTAATAAGTTTCCATGAAGGTAAAAACAAACCGAGAAAAATTTGATGTTTTAGGAGAAAAAATAGTGAAGTAGTTTTTATTCGATGAAAGTTGCGAGTTTTATGAAGGCTTCGTAAATGAGATAGCTATGTCTATTTAGTTTTTTCATTATATTTGTATCATATTAAATGCAACAAAATTATGACAGCAGCATCCGCATTATTGGAGGTTCTAAAGACATCACCGCCCAAATCAAAGAAAGAATTTAATCAACATAAATGAAATATGAATTACAAAATATCATTTCAGGAAAGAGCCAGATTATCCATGGAGCAAATATCCAAGCAGCAGCCGATTACCTTGCAGGAAGCCAAAGAACAAGTACGGTGGATAAAGAGTCTAAGCTCTTCCGAGAACAAGAAACAGAGTATTTGAGGGAATATGTTAGTGTAAATAATCTGTGGGTCTCAGACATAAACATAGAGAATTACATTTCTGAGGGTGCTGAACAAAAAGTGTATCTAATGGATGGGAAAAGCGTCATGAAACTTAATGATGCTATTTTTTATAATTCATGGGTTGATTACTTACACAACTTATTACTCAATAATTACTTTTTCCCTGATACGGCTTATGAGTTATTGGGCTTTTATGAACTTGACAACATAGTTTTTGCCGTAGTGAAACAACCTTTCGTTAGAGCAACTGAGAAGACAGATTTACAAATCGTAAAGAATTTTATGTTGGCAAATGGATTTACGAATACGAGAAACAACGACTATTTTAATCCAGAATTAGGTATTATTTTAGAAGACCTCCACGATGAAAATGTATTAACTGAGAACGGAGTTTTGCAGTTTATTGATACTGTTTTTTACGTTAAGGATTCTTTTTATAACAATTAAAGCCCCAACTCACAGATGAATCTCATGAATTTAGAGATAAAATTGTTGATTTTATGACAAAGCAAAAACTGATTATAAAAATTTAACAAGCCTTTAAAACCAAGTAATTAACCCATTAACAAAGCCAAGTTTACCTACACAAAATAGGCAAACTTGGCTTTGTTGGTTTTTAAGGAGAATGTGGGTATTTTTGTCATATTCACTCAAATATTTATAAAACATGAAAAACTTACACTATCTATTCGTACTCACTCTATTATTCTCCATAATGTACAGTTGTAAAACAGACTCAATAGATGCTTGTGATGTTAATTGCTACAAATGCATAATCAAAACATCAAAAACTTATGATGAAAACAATGAACTGAATAAAGAAATTTCTTATGAATATGATGATTATTTTAATCCCACTAAGGCAAAAACAATTCGCTATTCAAAGGGTACAATTTTATCTACTGAGATTATTGAATATGAAAATATTTATACCGATAAATTATTAGTAAAAACTACACAAAGAGTCAATGGGCAAATTAATACCACAACTATTTATTCTTATCATTTTAACGGTAAAGTAAAAAGAACAGAAAAAAT
This sequence comes from Cytophagales bacterium, assembly GCA_013298865.1. GTDB lineage: Bacteria > Bacteroidota > Bacteroidia > Cytophagales > Spirosomataceae > JAAFJL01. Next base: position 1,484 of record JAAFJL010000287.1, read on the forward strand.
AAATAAAGATAATATCACTTTTTCTATTGATGAAACAAATGATAGCGGTAAATCTGTGTACTACTTCTACAGAAAACCACCAGGAGAGCTCATAGAATTAAAAAGGACATATGATAGTAAAAATAACGAATTATCTCATGATCAATTTGTTGATGGAGATAAAATATATTCTTCAGTTTCTGAGTACAATACAGATAATAGTTTCTCCAGAAATACAGAACATTATAATTACAAAAATGAAAAGCCATATTCTCGCACATCCATTTATAATCACGATTTGCCTAACAAAACAACTGAAATAAATTATCAATATTTGCCTTCAAGAGTAGATATTGACAAAACAGTTCATAAAACAAGTATAGATAAATCTAAGGTTGCAAAAATAGATTATTTGGGCAAAAATATTCAATATCAAGAAATAACAGACTACAACGAAAAAGGATCAGTGATTAAAGTATCATCATCTACTCTTTACAATCCATTAGTTTTGGAAGTTAGACAAGAAAATAACTATTTTCCGAGTGGGAAGTTGAAACAAATAATATTAACAGTTAATGGAAAAGATTCTAAATATATTTCTTTAGTCTATGATGAAAATGGAAACGAAATAAGTGTAGAATCATGGAATGCTTCAAAAATGATTATTCAAAAAACGCTTTCAACTTATTCTTGTGTAAAGTAGTTCATTTTTGAGAATGATATTCCACCTACGCCTTTTAACGCAATTCTCCCAACTAAAACAGCATCTTCGAATCATCAATAAATTACCAATAAACAAAACCCATGAACCAAAAAACCAACCAAGATAAATTCAATATTTTAGAGAAGAAAAATGCCGAAGCTCTTTTGGGTGGTGGCGAAAAACGGATTGAGGCTCAACACAAGAAAGGCAAACTAACTGCTCGTGAACGTATTACTTTACTGCTCGACCAAGGTAGTTTTGAGGAAATTGGCAAATTTGTGATGCACCGTTGTAAAGACTTTGGCTTAGACAAAGAATACTACCTCGGCGATGGCGTAGTTACTGGCTATGGCACGGTCAACGGGCGGTTAATCTATGTATATGCACAAGATTTTACGGTTTTTGGCGGAGCATTATCTGAAACCCATGCCGAGAAAATATGTAAAATCATGGATTTAGCCATGAAAAACGGAGCTCCTATTATTGGTTTAAATGACTCTGGTGGAGCAAGAATCCAAGAAGGTGTAATGTCTTTGGCAGGTTATGCAGATATTTTCTATAAAAACACCAAAGCCTCTGGCGTTGTACCTCAGATTTCTGCCATAATGGGTCCCTGTGCAGGTGGGGCAGTGTATTCTCCTGCGATTACAGACTTTATTTTGATGGTCGAAAACACCTCTTATATGTTTGTGACTGGACCCAATGTAGTAAAAACTGTCACGCACGAAGTTGTCACTTCTGAAGAATTAGGGGGTGCTTCTACGCATTCAAGCAAATCTGGGGTCACTCATTTTTCTTGTAGCAATGAAGTACAGTGTATCCTGAATATCAAGAAGTTACTTTCTTATATGCCTCAAAATTGTGAAGATGAGGCACCATTTACCAATTACGAATCATCCGATGAAAGTAGGGTAAAATTGGACACGTTTATTCCAGAAAATCCTAATCAACCCTACGACATCAAAGAAATTATTGAGGAAATCGTTGATGGAGATTCTTTCTTTGAAGTGCATAAAAATTTCGCAGAAAATATTGTGGTAGGTTTTGCTCGTTTGGCAGGACGCAGCATTGGTATTGTAGCCAATCAACCTGCTGTAATGGCAGGTGTTTTGGACATACATTCAAGCCAAAAAGCTGCAAGATTTGTCCGTTTTTGCGACTGTTTCAATATTCCTTTATTAGTACTTGAAGATGTCCCAGGTTTTATGCCAGGGACCAATCAGGAATGGGGTGGTATTATCACAAATGGAGCAAAATTACTCTATGCTTTCTGTGAAGCAACCGTGCCAAGAATCACCGTAATTACTCGCAAGGCGTACGGTGGGGCTTATGATGTGATGAATTCAAAGCACATCGGAGCAGATATGAACTACGCTTGGCCTTCTGCCGAAATTGCGGTAATGGGTGCAAAAGGGGCAGCAGAAATCATTTTCAAAAAAGAAATTGCAGAGGCAGAAAATACCGAAAGTAAAATCCAAGAAAAGGTCGATGAATACACAGAGAAATTCGCAAATCCTTACCGTGCGGCTCACAGAGGCTATATTGACGAAGTTATTTTACCATCAGAAACTCGACAAAAATTAATTCGGGCATTCAAAATGTTAGAAAACAAAGTAGATTCTATGCCAAAAAAGAAGCATGGGAATATTCCGCTTTAGTTAATTTGTGAATTGGTGAGTTGTGAGTTAGTGA
>JAAFJL010000288.1 GCA_013298865.1 Cytophagales bacterium
TCGGACTGGCAAATCTTGGCAATGCTGTACTTAGCACCAGTGGGTCGGCTACCTTCATATTTTTGTTTGCCGAACCGAAAGCCTCATCTTTGTAGGCAATCACCATGATACGCAAGTCCCCCGAAAACTGTGGAATATCAAACTCAAATTCGGCTTCTCCGCCAAAACCTGTTTCTTTAATTCCTGACCAATACGAAACCAAATTTACCCGTCCATTATTAAGCGGATTTACTCGTTTTTCAAGATTATAACCATCACCACCCGTACTCGACGAACCAGCAATCGAAAATTCTGGGAATAAAAACGGATACAAATCGTAGCCACTGACCTCCAAAGCCTGTTTTGAATAAAAATATTCGTACGGATTGGGTGTCTTGAAGTTTTTCAATTGCAAAATACCTTCGTCCACCACCGCAATAGTTACTTGAGTATTGGCTTTGGTTTTTATAGTGATTTTTTGCTTGGTTTTTGAACGAGATTTTTCTACCGCAACAATTTCGATAGGTATCTGATTGCCATCATCTTCTACCATCATCGGGGCGTACCCGTGGGCAACTGTGAGTGGTAAATTCGACTCATCCATCGGACGAATCAGTGTTGCCGACACATAGATGTTTGGCAAATGCTCTTTCCCAACTGAAAAAGACAATTCCGCAGATTTTTTGTCCGTCTGAATATAATGATGTTCCAAAACATGATTTCGTTCAATCGTTACCAAGAGTTTTCCTGCAAATGGGGTTTTGAAAAGCACCTTAGCATTGTCACCAACTTTATATTTGTCTTTGTCGAAAGTCATGGTTACTTGTCCTTCATTATTAACCTCGAACGAAGTATTTTCTGTACGTCCCCAACTATACGCATAAAAATATTGGGCTGTCCAAGAATTTGCTCCTTCACGGTGAACTCGTACTTCGTATTCTCCCGAAATCCCAGGATTGAAATTTACCTCAGCTTGTCCATTACTAAAAGAAACCGCCCGATTGAAAACAGTCTTCGATAATTTCTTAGACGTATATTTCATAGAGTTATCAGAATTTCGTTCGATTACTGTCTGATATTCGTAGCGTAAAATTTCTACACGACCTTTTGCATTCACAGGCTTTCCGTCTTTGTTCAAAGCCACCATAGGAATCTGAACGGGTTTTTGCGTTGCCACGTAAGTATCTGGCATTCCGATTCCATAAAATACCGATTGGGTATAAATATTGAGTCGTTGCAAACGGTTTACAGGGCGACCAGTTTCATCAAAAACCGTTACGTACGCCTTGCCTTCAAGCACGCCCATGTCTGCGTAGGTGACGGCAATCGGGAAGGATTCATTGGCATTTCCTTTTTCATCGGTTACGCCTTCACGAGCTACGTTTTCAAAATTTGTATTGTCGTTAATATCAAACACATAATTTTCGTAACCTTTTGCAGAATAGTACGACCTTGCCACCTGAAAATCCATTTGATAGTTTCGTCCTGCAGCAGGTGGTCCAAACAAATTGGTAGCCGTAGCATTTATCGTAACGTCGTCTCCATTTTTATAGAATTCTTTGCTCGAATTTACATCAACTTTGATACGGTCTGGCATGAATTCTTCGACGGCAATACTCTTAGAAGCCAACAAAACATCATTCCCATTTTTAACCTCAATCATATAAGAACCCGTCACCGAAGAACGGTCTGTCGGGATAGAAAGTGCCACCGCACCTTGTGCATTTGTTTCCTTTCTGAAAGTCTTAAATTCCTTTCCATTGGGCAATAACAAACTAATTTTCAATGGAATAGCCCCAACAGACTCCCATTTTGGCGTACGCACAATAGTATTGAAATTAACGGTTTCACCTGGGCGATAAATGTCTCTATCTCCGTAAATGAAGGCATCAAAACCTGTCTCATTTTTGCGTTTTCCTTCAACATCAAAACGAGAAGTTTCGACCATCGAACTTTCCATTAAAAGATAATTAAAATCGTCTTCTTGATGAGCCGTAATCATGGCTAATTTGAAGCCCGTTTTCTTGTAATCTTTGAAAGAAACAACACCTTTTGAGTCCGTTTTTGCCGTAGCAATCGTCTGATTATTCGACGAAATCATCGTGATTTCAACATCTGCCAAAGGTTCAGCAGTTTTGATAGAATTTGCAAAAACAAAAACCTCGTCGTCCCCTTCTTTGGTAATCAAACCAATGTCCGAAAGACTGACTAACTTGCTGGCATTCAGGTAATATTCGTCATTAGAATTAAGATTTACCAAATAAATCCCTTTGATACTATTCTGGGCAGGAAGACTCAAATTCAAAGCCCTAACTCCTTTAGATTTTGGTAAATTTTCAGTCTCAATGGTTTTATTCACAATTTCGTCCGAATATGTTCCACCATCGTCTGAATAATTATAAACCATGCCATTTCCACCGCCTTCTTCGTCATAATTTTCGTAGTCTTCGTAACGATTCTGACGCAAGAAAGCCAAGATGTTATTTTCATAAATCTTAGAAATTTTCACGTTCACTTTTGGCACATTTACTACACTGACAGCAATATTTTTATTCCCTTTTGAAGAAAGATAAATCGCTTTTTTATTCACGAAAGAAATAGACGCTGGCATATCTCCAAAGAAAATATCCTTCACGTAATCGTCTGATAATGTGGCACCAAGCACACCCTCAGCCTTTTTATTGATGGTTAAAGTATAGCTATCATTTTCGTTGAAATCACCTTTGATGATAAAACCATTATCGGTCAATTCTGCTTTTGTTGACAGTTTTGGCGTTTGTTTTTTCTTGGTTTTCGTGATAGGCTTTATCGTCACAATGGGATTGCCCAAGGTATCATAAGTTGTGATTGATTCTTCTTGAACGTCCTCCTGTGGATTTTCTGATGACCCCGAATTATTGACAGAAATCGAATAAATATCTTTCAAATTTTCTGCCTTAATTGCCTGATTCATAATGACTTTGATAAAACCTGCATTCTCTGCAAAACTGTGTTCAACTTCAACAACAGTCAAAGTTTTTACATCTGGTAAAGATACATCAGCCGTCAATTCTTCGCTACTTTCGTATTTAGAATTGGGTAAAGAAAGCCCTTTTTCTAAGACCACCGACAGCGTTTTAGCTTCACCTTCGCCCACTTCTTTTACCTGCACATCTATCTCTTGTGCAGCATTGGTTTGAATAATCTGGAAAGGTAAATCTTTATCATCCTCCTTGATTTTCAGAGACTTAGCAATTACTTGCGGATTAACAGCGTAGTTAAATTTGAGTTTTAACTTCGCCATAGCTTTGCCGTCTTCACGAGATTTAGACCAGTAAGATTCTACATTTTCTAATTTCAAGAATGGTGTATGGAAAGCGACATCCTGGGCATCGAGCGAGTATTTTTTCTCGGCTTTGTCCAAGATAATTTTGCTAAACTCTGCCTTGTATTCTGTCGCAGGGTCGAAACCAACGGCTGGTGAGAATACCAACTCACTCGGAGAAGTCCATTTGAATTTACCCTCAACTTTGGGCGAAAACTCGACAAAAGGGCGAGACTCCCAAGTATTGAGGTCAGATTCACGGACTAAATCATGACTAAACGTAAAGACCAAGTTCTGGGTTTGCTGGATTTCGTCCTCAAAATTTCGACCCGAAAGCGAAACTTTATCACCGAATTTAGAGCAAGAACTCACGATAAAAAACAAGAAAGAACAGGCAACCAACGAGACGTAACGCAACGAAAGGGTTTTCATGGAAGGGGGAAGATTGGAAATAATTGTTGTTAATATGAAAAGTATTGAGGCAAATAATTAG
>JAAFJL010000289.1 GCA_013298865.1 Cytophagales bacterium
AGCTACAACTCCATCTCCCTTGCTATGAAAATGCAAAATCGGGACTTGGACATAATTTGCTGCCAAGAATCTGTTATTGGCATAATTCGAGTTAATCCATAAACTACCTGCAACTGGTGCGATGGCCGCAATTTTATTGGGCAAAGCCAAAGATAAAAAATAACACATAAACGCTCCGCCAGAATGCCCAGTAGCATAAACTCTATTACGATTGATTTTGTAAGTATCTGAAAAATAGGCAATTAAGTCGGAGGTGAATAAAACATCGTCTGGAGCATTTGGGTCTGGATTTGTACCAAAACCAGTGTCACCAGCAGTGCCAAAACCTGGGGCATTGTCTGCATATTTATTGAACTGATACGAACCACCCACAAGGGCGGCATCTGGATAAACTACGATAAAATTTTGGGCATCTGCCAGGGCATCAAAACCAGCATAACTCTGAAAGCCCGCACCGCTGCCACCGTCTCCGTGAAAGGCAAGCAATACTGGCAAATTACAGGCAGGCGAACCCGAAGGCAAATGATAAGAAAATGTACGGTTTTTCCCTCCAGAAACCAATGAACCATTGGCATTGACTTGGGCAAAACTCTCTGGAATCAAAATGAAACAGAGATAAAATAGTAAAAGTATTGATTTCTTCATAGCGAGTATTTTTCATTAGACCTTCCGTTAGAGTGTTTTTAGACTTAAAACACTTTTACAGAAGGTCTAATACAAATTACTGAAAATCAGAACTTTGAATCAAGGATAATTGAGTTTATGGTAGGAGGGAGGCGTAGATACTCAATATTTCACAATCCCACAACCAGAATACTAATCGTAAGTCCTAAAATTGTGCCTGCAATAATCTGCATAGGCGTATGGGCATTGAGATGAAGACGTGCCGACAATAAAAAACCACCAATAATGATACTGATAATCACAGGATATGCTAATGCGTAAGATTGGTATTTTATCATAACGCCAAACAATGCCCCAACCATTCCACTAATACCAACTGCATGGGCAGAGATTTTCCAGTATAGACTTATCACGGTGACAATCGCAATTGAGAATGCAATGGAGGTAATGATGAGGGCAATTTCTGGAAATTGTTTGAGACTGTATGTATAAAATGCTGCAATGGCTGTATAAATCACGATGGTAATCAGATAGGGTAAACGGCGGTCTTGAAGGGTTTCCATTTTGAGGCTTTTGATGAGCCTAAAACGATAGAGATAATAAATCATTACGCAAGGAACAATAAAAGTTTGTAGGAAAATCAGTAGTAATAGACCAATTTTCAGACTCATTCTTCCCACTAAAACTGAATTATTGTAAACATCAAGATTACTGATGGCTTCGGGTGCAATATAAAAAATGATAGCAAAGATGATAGTAGGCATCAATAAAGGATGCAATGTAGCTGAAAGTATTTGTGCAATGCGAGTAGTCAAGGCAATTATCAATGAGCAATGGTGGGTTTTCAGCAGTTTGTTCTAATTTACTTCAAGATTCATGAAAACATTAAACAATTATCTTTTCAATTATCCACAAATAAACAATGAACAATTATCACTTCATAGGAGAAATTGATAATTGTTCATTGTTTATTGATAATTGAAATTAAAGTTGTTTCCGCAAACGGGCTACTGGAATATTCAATTGTTCACGGTATTTGGCAACTGTTCTACGAGCAATATTATAACCTTTTTCGTTTAAGAATTTCTCCAATTTATCGTCCGACAATGGGTTTTTCTTTGGTTCATTATCAATCAATTCTTTCAAGATATTTTTCACCTCTCTGCTCGAAACATCTTCACCAGAATCCGTTGCGATACCTTCCGAGAAAAAGTATTTTAAAGGATACAAACCAAATTCCGTTTGGACAGCCTTACTACTGGCAACTCTCGAAACCGTAGAAATATCCATTTCAATTGTCGTAGCGATGTCCTTCAAAATCATAGGTTTCAATTTTGTTTCGTCACCAGTAAGGAAAAATTCTTTCTGATAATCCAAAATTGCTTGCATCGTTCTCAGCAAAGTATGTTGGCGTTGTTTGATAGCATCAATAAACCATTTGGCAGAATCTAACTTCTGCTTAATAAAGGTAACGGTTTCTTTGATGTTTTTGTTTTGCTTGTCTGATTTGTCGTAAGTGTCCAACATTTCGTGGAAAGAGTGGCTCACACGTAGCTCTGGGGCATTTTTTGAATTTAGAGATAGTCCTAATTTGCCATTATTATTTACCAAAATATAATCTGGCAATAAATACTGAACATTACTATCTTCTTCGATATTACCTGGTTTTGGGTTCAGGCGAGTAATTACTTTTACGGCTGCCTTCAATTGATCATCATCAATATTCAAGCGACGTTGGATTTTATCGTAATGTTTCTTAGAAAATTCATCGAACATATCTTCGATAATTCTAATCGCATATTGCACAATTGGGTCGGTGGTATCTTTACGGTCGAGTTGCAACAAAAGGCACTCTTGTAAATCTCTTGCACCAATGCCCGCAGGGTCGAAAGTCTGGATTTTTGCTAAAATATGTTCTACGTGTTCAGCATCTGTATAAATGCCCTGCGTAAATGCCATGTCGTTGACAATTGCCTGCAAAGGACGACGAATGTACCCGTCACTTTCGGTAGAACCAATCAACTGAATACCGATAAGTTCCTCTTGTTCAGACAGTTTCAAGAAACCCAACTGAGAAACCAAATGTTCCGTCAAACTCGTGATAGTTGCAATTGGCATATCATGGTCTTCTTCGTCACCGCCACCGTCGCCTTGCATTTTATAACCACTATAATCATCATGGAGATAACTGTCTATGTCGAGGTCACGGTCGTTATAGTCATCATAGTTGTCATCATATTCGTCATCAAATTCATCACGTTCTTTGTCAGCCATTTCCTTTTCCATCTCCTGACCTTCCTCAAGAGCAGGATTGATTTCGAGTTCTTCTTCGATACGAGCCGAAAGTTCAAAAGTAGGAATTTGTAACAGCTTAATAAACTGTATCTGCTGTGGCGAAAGCCGTTGTTGAATACTCTGGTTTAAGGAAAGTTTTTGCATGATTCTTAGGCAGGTAAAGTTTAATTCATTCGATTAGGAAAAATGGTATTCAATTTGTGCATAGCACTCTTAAATGTCCTATCATCAATTACCTTGCCAAAACTATATTTTTATTTTGATAAAAAATGTTTTTTTGATTGAATTATTTTTTTAATGAATTTAATGTATTGAAAATCATATAGTTGCGATTAAAAATATTTTTGAATTATTTTTAACAAAAATTCAAAAACTGTACTTTTTTCGATATTTGAAAGAATTCTTGGTATTTTTGAGAAAGTTCAAAGCAATTTTTGAAGAAAGAATATTATAGGCAATGATAGTAATGCTATGTGCTAACATCGAAAATCGAATAACGGAAAACAAATCTCGAATTTAATGCAAATCAAACAAATTTTAGCGGAGGCTGCCATCGGTAGCGAATTGACAGTGAAAGGCTGGGTAAGAACCAAGCAGACACAACCAAGTGTAATTTTTATTAATATCAACGACGGCT
>JAAFJL010000028.1 GCA_013298865.1 Cytophagales bacterium
TTTTTAAACCAAAGTAAAGTTCCTGAATTACAGTTAGTTGCAGACAAACTGACCAAAGAATTTACACATCCAGAAGCCCCATTAGCTACTGGAGTTGGCGGAGAAGTTTTGGTAATTGTCACCGAAGTATTAGCAGTACAAAAACTATCCGAAATATTAACGGAATAATTGCCAGCATCAGAAATATTTTGGCTTGAAATTGTCCCTAAATCAGTCGTTCCTTTTTTCCATTGGTACAAAACCGTACCGTTTTGGTTAGAAACATTTGCGGTTAAAATCGTGGAAGAACCATCACAAAAATCAGTATTTCCACTAATAGTAACAGAAAGATTACAGCTTTGGAAAATCACATTCGCAGAACTTGTAGTCACACAACCCTTTGAATCCGAGACACTTAGATTAATTTGAGTATTCTGAGAAAATGTTCCAAAACTTGGATTTGAGGCGGAAGCGTTTGGAGAAATTGCAACTACTGGCGTACTCGTCCATGTGTATGTATAAGGCGGCGTACCAGCCTGTGCGGTAGTGATTCCTACTAAATCATACAATTGCGTTCCTGTTACGGTTGCCCCCAAACCTGCTGATGCGACGGGGTTCTGATTGATATTTACATCAATTTTACTCCTTGAACTTTCACAAGAATTTACAGTCTGAGAAACCCAAAAAGATTGCGAACCGATTGTAGCCGAGGATGGGGTAGGAGGGGAGGCAAGCCCTGTACCGCCAGTTGCCAAATTGTACCAAAGTAATCCAGAACCCGAAACAGAAAGAGCCGAAGTTGTAGTATTTTGGCAATAATTGAGTGGACTCGTAACCGTTGGTGCGGCAGGCTTTGTTGTGACAGTCAATGTAACTGAATTACTGGTTACAGTGCCACAGTCACCCGTCACGACGCAAGTGTAAGTGCCTGCATCACTGAGTGTTACGTTTGTAAAACTAAGTGAAGGTGAATTTGTTCCAACAGTAATCACCCCTTTTTTCCATTGATAATTCAAGCCTGTACCCGTGGCAGATAATGAAAAATTGGTTGTTCCGCCTTCACAAACTGTCTGGTTATTAGGCTGAGTACTAATCACCGTTAGCGGATTTACGGTAACATCGAGTTTTGTTCGAGTGAGACTTTCGCAACCTGTCGAAGTTACTTTCTGAGAAACATATCTCGTCAAAATCGCTGCTGTTGTAGCATTGGTTGGCTGCACATTATTGACCGTAATTGTCTGGGCTGTACTGATTAAACCACCAGTTACAGGAGTAGAATACCAAATATTATACGTCCCACCCGATGCCTTAAAAACTACATTATCTCCCTGACAAGCTGTTGCAGGCGTACCTGCATTGATTGGTGCGGCAGGGAAAGCATTAATTTGGAGTTCCACATCCGCCGATTTGGTACTTTCACAGCCATTTTGGTCGCAAGTGGCGTAATAATAGTACAGTCCCGTGGCGGTTTGGGTAACATTAAAATCGCCCGTTGTGCTACTTCCGACTAAAGCATTTGCTTGTGTGTACCAGCGAGTTGTACCTGCACAACCCGAAGCCTTTAGGGTTTTTGTGACAGATGTGACTGTCCCACCGATACAACCTTTGATGATTAAATTTGTAGGAATGGGAATCGGAGAAATACTTTTTATTTGAATACTTGCTTCTGGAGATGTCCTCGGACAAGTTGGAATTTGGTCAGAATTTGTCGTAGAACCGTTGTTGTCGTTGTCTGGACTAACCTTAAAAACCACATTACAACGATATTTAACACCGTCTTCTGTTTGGGAAATATTGCTAAAATTCAACGTAGCGGTAGTCACTCCAGAAAGCGAAGCACTATTGACGGCTGTTGCCCAAGTGCCACCAGAAGATAGCCTTTCCCATTGATAACCAAATACATAGCCCTGAGAAGTAGCAGTAATTGGAATCATGAGTGTATAATTTTTACCCAAACAAGTGGGGTCATTCACGATACTTTCAAAAGTATGATACGTAATATTTGCTGAGTTTGAAGTCACACTACAACCATTGGCACTCACAATAACCTGATACTGCGTACCCGTTGGTGCTTGGGTAGAAATTTGCTGATAGATTTGGTAATTGTCCAAAGTCGCACCTGCAATATTCGTGAAGACTGTTTCAGAGGGAAGTTTTCTTTGCCATTGAAAAGTAGGCGAACCCGTAACGCCAACAATCATACGGATACTGTTATCCTCGCAATCGTACTGAGAAACTGGCTGGGAAATAATAGTGGGACATTGGGCGAAAAGACTATTGGATAAAAACGATATAGAAATACACCCCAAAAGAATTTGGCGTAAGAACTGATTCATGAAATTAATAAATAGTGGTTGGTTGTAAAGTAACGGTAAAACAATAGCTTATAATTTTTATGCGACTCTTTTAAAGCTATTTTTATCTACTTTTTCATTAAATAGCTATGCTATTCGCTTCAAAAGTAGATAAAACTATCGTCAAAATAATCACCCTAAAATTTTATAAGCTATTATTTTACCGTTACAAAATTATAAAGCTGTCATAAAATTATAATTATTCTGAGATTTTACGCAGGAAAGTGGGGAAAAGTTTATGAATTTTTGGAAGAAATGATAAAAAATGGAGATTTAGCGTGTTTACGCAAAAGAAGTCGCTCTTCAAAAGGGCGACTTCTGTAAAAATTTGTGGACTGTTCACCTTTTGTCGTGAACAGTCTCAACCCCGCAACTTCTCCAACATCTTCTTCGACCCATCGGCTTTTGGGTTCAATTTTACTGCCTTTTCATAGTTTAGTATCGCTAAATCTTTTTTGCCTGCAATCATGTAGGCTTCGCCCAGAGAATCATACGTTCCATCATTTTCTGGAAATAAAATCGTGTTAGTTTTTAGTACGGCAATGGCTTCGGTATATCGTTTTTGTCCTAAAAGTACATAGCCATAAGCATTCAATTCTCCCATTTTGTTGGCTAATGATTTATGGGTTTCTGCAAACTGTTTCAAAGCATTATCCGACAAGTCAACCTTTTGATTTTCAATAAATTCGTGCATTTTTGGTTGAATTTTGAAAGATGAAGAGTAGCTTTCTCCATTCATGATTTTTGTAAAATCTTTCTCGAAATTCTCTACGGGATGTTCTATGATACGTCCTATTTCGGCACCATTACGATTAATCACAAAAGTCGGTACTCTGAAAATATTTTGTCCCCGTTCTTCATGGGTTGGGCTTTGTTTGTATCGGTCATACTGATTGTCCACCATCACGATTTTATAATTTGCCTGTGGGACATTCAAATGACGCAACATTTTCAAGAATTTTGGTACTTCTTTTTGGCTATCACCGCACCAAGTTGCCATGAAAATCGTGTAGGTGTCGGTCTCGGTATTTGGCTTAACTTTCTGGAGTAAAAGTGTATCTAACTGATAGGCATTATACGTAGGTTCGTACCAGCTTTTATACGGTTCACGCAACATGGATGCTTTGCTGCACACGCCAATAAGCATCTGATAACCGTCTCTATCAAGGGCTTCTTGGTTAATAATTGTGGCAGTTTGCGGAACGTTCTTCTGTGAACACCCGACTAATAAACTACCTAAAATGACAAGAGAAAGTAATGATTTTTTCATATAAAGAATTTTGTTTAGTATTAAAAGAACAAAACTAACTCCCTGATTATGAATCAATTGTTAATCAAAAGTGAATGATTGTTAATGAAATGTTAAGGTTCAACTAATTTTCAAAAGAGAAGCGTTAAATTTGAGACTTCAATTTGTCCGAATGGAACTTAGAGGAGTAGAGCAAACGAGATTAATGATTCCTAAAATAGTTTCTCATTCAATCATTCGCTCATTCAAACAATCTTTCATTGTATTTATGAACACAAAGACACTACGCATTTTTGTAATTTTATCCATTATCCTGATGTCGGGCGTTGTGATGATTCAATATTTTTGGTTCAAACAAGCCTATACACTTCAAGACCGTGATTTTAACCAACGTGTAACTACTGCCCTCCGAATCGTGAGTAAAAGGATGTTGGCATTCAATAAAATTCCTAATAGTCAACCCCTGAAACTCGTCGAAAGGGTGGCTTCCAATTATTACACTGTCCAGATAAATGATGCTATCAATCCGCAGGTTTTAGAAGAATTTCTCAAACAAGAATTTGCCCATAGCGATGTCCGCATGAATTTTGAATATGGAATTTATGACTGTACTAAAGACAGAATCCAGTATGCAGCCTTTGTTTGTCATTCAGAAAACTGTGATAAATCAGACACAACAGCACATTTTATTTTTCCGAGTCTGGACATTCATAACTATTATTTTGGCGTTTATTTTCCAGATAAAAAATATTTCATTCTGTCAGACCTCGACAATTGGTTTATTTCTTCGGCAGTACTGTTGGTCGTGATGGCGTTTTTTGTCTATGCCCTCATGGTGATTTTCAAGCAAAAACGTTTGTCAGAAATTCAAACGGATTTTATCAATAACATGACTCACGAGTTCAAAACACCAATTTCGACAATCTCAATTTCGAGCGAAGTTTTGATGCGACCCGATATTATAGATAAACCCGAACGTTTACTGAGTTATGCCGCCATTATCAGAAAAGAAGCGGCAAGGCTCAAAAAAAATGTAGATACCGTACTTAATACCGCTAATATTTCACAAAAAATAGATAAATTAAACTTTGAAAGTATAGATGTTCATGAATTAATTGATGAACTTTTCGTGAATTGCGAGCCACTTTTGAAAGAAAAAGGAGGAGAAATGTTTCTGAATTTGAGGGCAAGCAAAACGCAAATTAAAGGAGATAGATTGCATTTTACGAATGTCCTTCATAACTTGATTGATAACGGATTAAAATACTGTGAGAAAACTCCTGAAATTACGATTTCGACTGAAAATCAGGGAGATAGCATCATTGTGAGTATCAGAGACAATGGTATTGGAATTGCTGAAAAAGACCAAAAACAAGTTTTTAATAAATTTTTCAGAGTTCACACAGGCGACGTCCACAATGTAAAAGGCTTTGGTTTGGGGCTTTATTATGTAAAAGAAATGGTAGAAGGACACAAAGCAAAAATAGAATTGAAAAGTAAGTTAGGCGAAGGTAGTGAGTTTAGAATTTTTGTGCCAAATTTGTAAAGTAGGAACTGGAATTTATCTCGCAAGAAATTTATTCACTCATTCACTCAATCTCTCATTCAAACATTGTATTTAAAACACCTCCATGACGAAAATTTTATTAGTAGAAGACGACGACAGTTTAGGGTTTGTAGTAAAAGACAACCTCGAAGAAGCAGGCTATCAGATTGATTTACAGACAGATGGCAAAGCAGGGCAACGTGCCTTTGCGAGTGGTCGTTATGACATTTGTATCTTAGATGTGATGCTACCAGAAATGGATGGCTTCACGTTGGGCGAGTATATCCGAGAATCTGGAAGTGATGTACCCATCATTTTCCTGACGGCAAAATCTATGAAAGAAGACCGCATCAGGGGCTTGAAAATTGGTGCGGATGACTACCTGACAAAACCTTTTAGTATAGAAGAATTGATTCTGAGAATTGAGGCTATCCTGAAACGTACTGGAAAAAAATCCATGCAACAGCCTGATTCTTACCACATTGGACAATATGTTTTTGATGCAAAGAATTTGAAATTGTATTTTCAAGGAAAAGAATCTGAGAGTTTAACCCACCGAGAAGCCGATTTACTCCGCTTTTTGATTGAACATAAAAACGATACAATTTCCAGGGATAAAATCTTGATTGCTATTTGGGGAGACGATGATTATTTCAAAGGAAGAAGCCTTGATGTCTTCATTACTCGCCTCAGAAAATACCTAAGCCAAGACCCAGCCATCAAATTAGGGAATGTTCACGGCGTTGGATTCAGATTTGATGTACCTTCTTGAAAATTGTTGAAGTTTGATTTTTACCACAAAAGGCACTGGGTGGCACTCCACAAAAAAAACAAAGATTTGCACTAATTTACTTTTGTTTTCTTTGTATCCTCTATGGTAAATACAACAATTCAAACCCCAACAATTCAACAACTATTAATCCCTTCCCAACAATTCCGTATATTTGCATCTTCAAATTCAAACAATCTATAAATGAGTCTTTTAGCAATCGGAACAATGGCGTTTGATGCCATTGAGTCGCCTTATGGCAAAACAGATAAAATCATCGGTGGTTCATGCACCTATATCAGCCTTGCGGCTTCGTATTTTACCCCAAATGTAAATGTGGTAGCGGTAGTAGGAGAGGATTTCCCACAAGAATATATCGATATGCTCACGGCGAAGGGCGTAAATTTAGATGGTCTTCAAATCAAAAAAGGAGAGAAATCTTTCTTTTGGTCGGGTCGTTACCACAACAATATGAACAGCCGTGATACTTTGGTGACAGACCTAAACGTTTTGGCAGATTTCGACCCAATCGTTCCTGAGTCTTACCAAGATTGTGAGTACTTAATGTTAGGAAACCTCACGCCAATTGTACAAATGCAAGCGATTGAACGTCTGAAAAATCGTCCGAAACTAATCGTGATGGATACCATGAATTTTTGGATGGATATTGCGATGGATGATTTAAAGAAAGTCCTTAAAAAAATTGATGTACTTTGCATCAATGATGAAGAAGCTCGTCAGCTTTCGGGTGAATATTCTTTAAGAAATGCTGCAAAGAAAATTTTAGAAATGGGACCTAACACCCTGATTATCAAGAAAGGAGAACATGGAGCTTTGTTGTTTAAAGATAATAAAATTTTCTTCTGTCCTGCTTTAGTTTTAGAACAAGTTTTTGACCCAACGGGTGCTGGAGATACTTTTGTCGGCGGATTTATTGGGTATTTAGCAAAAAATGGAGACCTTTCTTTCGAGAATATGAAGCGTGCCATTGTTCATGGTTCGGCGTTGGCATCATTTTGTGTAGAGAAATTTGGCACAGACCGTATGATTGGACTAAGCGAAGCAGAAATCTCAGACCGTATTGCTGAATTCCAAGATTTAGCAGGGTTTGATGTATAATGAGTCAATTTGAAAATGTGTTAATTTGAAAATTGTGATAGCATCCACAATTTCCAAATTAACACATTTTCAAATTTCCAAACTAAATCTACACTCCTCCAGAAATAAAATTCTGCAAATGTTCGATGGTATTTTTTTGGTCTTCCATGATAAATCGGACTAAATCCCCCATCGAAACCAAACCTACCACGTGTTCGTCTGCCAAAACTGGCAAATATCTAATGTGTTTGTCGGACATAATTTCCATACAACGTTCTATCGTATCTTCAAACTTCACAGAAGAAGGATTATCCTCCATGATGTCTCCCACAAGTGTATCATGCGAGTTTTTTCCTTTCACGATTACTTTTCGTGCGTAATCACGCTCGGTCATGATTCCCCTATAATGCCCTTCTTCGTAAACGACTAATGCACCAATATTTTTTTGAACCATCAGTTCCAGGGCATCATAGACACTTTTGGAGGTTTCAATTACTGTGACAGTATTACCTTTGTGGTAAATCAGATGGGAGACTTTTTTCATGAGAAACAGTTTTTGGTTGTGAGCGAAAGACTTCTTGCGAAAGTATTTTGTGACTGAAAATTAATAGATTTTCAACGCAAAGGTACTTTCGCAAGAAGTCTAATAATTTCGTGAAGTAAAATTTACATAGAATCTTCTAAAAATACAAATAAAAATCCCTACAAATTCATCATTTGTAGGGATTTTTATTTTTTGACTCTCTTGAATTCTACTTTCCTCCAACAACAACTTCTGTTAAAGAGTCAATTTGGAGGTATTTATTAGCTGCTTCTAAAATATCAATATCGGTCACTTCCAGAATTTTTGGGATGTACTGCTCGTAAAAATCAAGAGAAAGTTTTTCGCCCACCACAACTTTGTATCGGTCTGCAATGTCGAAAGGTGTTCCCAAAGAACCTGCAAAAGAACCTGCCATGTAGTTTTTTACTGTTTGAAGTTCGTCTGCTGGGACTAATTTTGTTTGTAAAATAGTAATCTCTTTGTGAATTTCGTCTAAAGTTTGTTGCGTATTCGCCTTCTTTACATCTGTACCGACAATAAAATATCCTGCCTGAGCAAAAGGAGCAACGTTTGATGAAATTCCGTAAGTCAACCCTTTTTCTTCTCGAATATTTTTCATTAACCTTGACCCAAAATACCCTCCAAAAACTTCATTCAAAAGTAACATTTTGAAATAATCTGGGTCAGTCCTACGCATCATCACTTTGCCCAAACGAATAGAAGATTGCATCGCTTTGGTTTTTTCGATTAGAATAGATTTTTCACTAAAAAAACTATTGGTAAGTGACTGGTTATGAGATTGTTTAGTAAATTTCTCTTTCCCTAAAAAAGTTTCCACCAACTCAATATCTTGTGCTGAAACCTTACCAGAAAGAAAAATTCTAAAGGTTTTTCCTTGCCAGTTTTGCTGATAAAAATCTAAAATATGTTGTCTCGAAATCTCCGCAATTGCTTCTTCAGTCAGGTAATTTCCGTACGGATGATTTACTCCAAAAATATTTTTTCTCAAAACTTGTCCAGCCACAAAAGCACTTTTTTCTTGGTTGACTCTTAGGGTTTGCAGTTGAATATTTTTGAAATTCTCAACTTCATTTTCAGGAAAAGTAGCATCATTCAGAATCTCTTGAACCATTGGTAAAACCTTATGCAGATGTTTCGACAAGGAATAAACAGTAAGATTGGCACGGTCTAAACCATGTCCATTCTCAGAGAAAGCCCCAAACTGATCAAAATACTCGCTGATTTCTTGTGAAGTTCTTTTGCTCGTTCCTTCACACAACATTTTGGCGGTAAACATCGAAATCCCATTTTGGGTATCATACCAAGCACCTGCATCAAAACTTAATTCTATTTTCAGCACGGGTTGTTCTCCTGCATTAATAATGTACAAAGGAATCCCGTTCGAGAGTGTTCTAATTTCTAATTGAGGAATGTTAATCTGTTTAACTGCCTGAAAATCAGGCATCAAAGTTCTGTCTAAGGTCATATATGGTTTGATTGGTAACTATTAGTAACGGGACTAAAAAAAGATAGATGACACTTCCTTAGAAATATCATCTATCTTTTAAACTCTGTAATGTATAAAAAAGTTCTTATTTCAAATCTGAACCTGGCGATGCTTTCGGAGCAGAATCAAGATTTGCAGAAAGTGTCAATCTCAATGTATTTGCTAAAGGGCTTCCACCAGATGTTGGGAACAAATAAGCAAAGTCAATTGCATATTTTTTCTCTAATTTAAAACCAACTCCAGCAGTAACATATTTACGATTACCTTTCATTTGGCTTTCGTTGAAATATCCTGTACGAATGGCAAACATATCGTTGTAAACATATTCAGCACCAAATGACATTGTGAATTCTTTAATTTCTTCACCAAATCCGTCTGGAGCGTCACCGAATGAACCAAAAATTCCACTCAATGCTGTTACGTTTGCAGGGTCAGTTCCTTTTACTACTTTGTTATTTGCATCTCTCAACGGAGGCGTTGGTACCATCATTTTGTTCAAATCTAAAGTAAGCAATAACTTGCTGTGTGCGTCTAATGTACGGATTGCAGCTGCACCCAATTTCAAGTTGGTTGGAATAAAGTTTTTCTCTACACCACCATAAGAAACCTGACCACTGATATTTGAAATCATTGCTCCGTAAGTATAGTTCCAAGGCTTGTCACGCTTAGAATTATAGAAAATTGATACATCCGCAGCAACTGTTGATGCTGGTTTTGTAGCAACACCTACACTACCACCTCCTTGATAATTGCCTAATAAATTGGAATTCAGATACTTAACTGTTACACCCAAAGATAATTTCTCTGATAATTTACGAGCATAAGTTCCTGAAACAGAATATTCTTTTGAATTATAATTTCCGTTTGGAGTTCCGTTTTCAAGAGTTGCTTGGAACAAACCTTGGTCAAAATAATTGACTACTAAACCAAACGCTTGATTCTTGTCAATTTTCTTGTAACCTGCCAAATTGTAAAGTGCCATGTCTGGTACTAAGTTTCTCAACCAAGGGGTGTAAGAAATACCGACTCCAAGGTTTTTTTCAGCAACAGCAATTTTTGCTGGATTCCAGTAAAGAGAATAGACATCGTTTGCACTTGCAACACCTGCGTCACCCATTGCGGCTGCACGGGCATCAGGCGAGATTGCCAAAAATAACATAGTTGGCGTAGGAATACGACCTTCGTTAACTTGTCCGTTGACAGTCGTACTTCCTTGTGCAAAAGCATAGTTAGAAGAAAATGCGACGAACAACATTAGAGTTGCTTTCAGAACGGGAGTAATGTTTTTAATCATTGTCATTGTTAAGGTTATTATTTATTCAGATTTCTGGTTTGTTAAACGTCAATGTTCTAAACCTTTTAAACATTGAGAAAGGCATCTCTTCAAAAGTAATAAATTTTAATGGTTTCCAGCAAACTATTAAGCAAATACTTCTACTATAATTATTTAACGGAAGAAAATTTACCAAAACCTTTTGCTTGATAGCTACTCGTGAGAGAATTTGCAAAAATAAAATAAAAATAGTTGCCAGTAGCCAAATTTGGTAAATCTTCTTGGACATTCCATTTAATGGCATCTAAAGGAGAATTTGCACGATAAACAATTTGGTTAATTTGCTTTATTTTTCTACCAATTCCGTCGAATACTATTATCTCAACATCAAGGTCTTCACTTGGGCGGTCATGTTCAAATCTAAAAGTAGTAAACTGACTGACTGGATTAGGATAATTGAGAACATTTCTGAGAGAAGTCTGTTTTTTAGCTACACTAAAATCCAACGTTTTCTCGGACGAATTATTGTAAGTATCCCAAATTTTTATTTTTAATTGATGTTTACCTTCTGGTAGGTTATATAAAGGATAATTAATTGTTCCTTTTTGATACGAATTTTGCTCTAATTGTATGTTCGGATTCAAGATAATTTGCAAAGTATCATTCAGCGTTGCCGTTGACTGATGCCCCAAACCATCTGTTGCCAAGTTGATTCCGTTTTCATCAAAAAAATCAATAATCATCAATGGATTTTGGTCTGTTTCATTGCCATCTTTAAAATTTCTATCGTTCAAAAACACTTTGATTGCTGGCGGAGTATTGTCAGGTGCTACATTATTTATTGCCCCACCAATAATCGGATTATATCCTCCGTTGGCATCGAAAGTTTGGTCATTGCTTTGGGCATAAAATAAGATTTTCCCTTCGCCAAATTGATAATTAATGTCTTTCGGAACGATAAATTCAAATTTAAAAACCCCCGATTTTACAGCAACTTTTCCTTTATACAGTAGATTTTGGTATTGTTGATATGCCAATTTTTGTCCAAAATAACCCAATGTATTCAACTTTGTCTCTTTATCGAAAATATCAATATCCACCACTCCATTAAAGTTTTCCAAACGTTTTGATGCATCAAAATTCCTAATCTCGCCCTCGATAAAAACTTTTTGTAAAGCTTTTAAAGTATCAGATTCTCCAAGAGCTTTTCCATTAATTTTAGATATAACTACTTGGTTTTCAGGATAATTTAATCGCATGGATGGGTCGCCCAAGAGTGCAAAATTACGATTATAGACATCCGCAAAACTATTGTTCTTTGTCTGAATCATGACATCTCCTAATCGAGGTAATTGTCCATTTTTTTTCTGAAAAACTGCTCTGTAAAACGCATCGTTCAATAAGTAATTTGAACTCTGAAAAACTGGTCGAGTTGTTGTCAATAAAGCAATTGCCCCACCTCTCGGATTAAGTATCATTAATTCTGCACCTGATACCTGATTGGGGTCGTCATAACGTCCAAACTGGCAAGTTGCCGTAACCATCAATGACAATCTTTCTGCGTTTTGGAGTCCACTTATTTCTGGTAAAGTAAAAATCTTTTCATCCGTCAAACCTGACTCCGAACCATGTCCGTTGTAATTAATAATCAATGAACCATCTCTAAAAGTTTTCAGCAAGGCACTCTGGGCAGCAGGGCAAGTTTTGCTCGTAGCAGGAGGAACTTGGGGGTAAGCGTCTAAGTAAATTTTATCAACCTTAAAATTTCTATTTTGTCGGTACAATTGTTTCGAGAAATCCTCTGCATCCGACTGGTGAATATTTCCGTCGCCATCATCAGCTACGAAAGTGACTTTGTTTCGCCAATTGCCTAAAGTTTTTTGCGGATTTGCATACTCTATTAGTTTATCAACTACCTCTTTTGCTTCAGAAATACGCTTTACGGGTAGTCGCCCAATACCAATTTCGAGCGTATGATTCACATAATTTGTTCCCTCTTGCCAAGTTCCTTCTGAGTTTTCCAAGAAACCAAAATAGTCGTCAGATGAATATGTTTTCAATGGATTCAAAGATTCAATACTCTCATATACAGGCACATAGATTTGTTTTGTAGTTTCATCTACAACCTTTGACCGCTTTTTATAATCGAAGGAAGCATCCCCAAAAAGCAATAAATACTTCAATTTCTGGGGGTTACTATCATAGAGGTATTTCATGAAATCTCGAATGGCAGTAACATCTTGTCTGCCAGAAGAAAATTCATTGTAAATTTCCTGCGTTGTTGCTACCAATACGGAAAGTTTATCATTTTCTCTTCTAAATTTTGCTAAACGATTGGCTTCATTTCTCAAAATCTCCGAAGTAACAATTACTAAATCTGGCGTAACTTGTGCATGAAGATTCTGAGTATTGATTTTTTGTAAAGAGCTAATCGTCAAAAAGTTATCATTTTTGAAAACGATAAATTCTTGCAGGTTATTCAGACTTACGCCAAAACGTGCTTGTTGGTTTGAAATTTCTAAAATTTGTTTTTGAGGACGAAGCGGATTGGTCAAATTCCAGACTGTTACGGGCTGAGTAATACCCCCAATTATAAAGTTATTGGATGTACTTTCTAATGTTCTGAAATGGGTCTGATTGCCAAAAAGTTTGAGATTCCTTTTGGCAGAAATCCTGAGAAAATCTAAATATCCAGCACCAGATGCTTGGTTTTTTCGGTCGAAATTAATGCCAACTTTGAAGTTATTTCCGTCTGCAAAATCAGCAGAATTTACTGTAAAACTTCCAGCAGAAAACGCTCCTTTGTTACCGTAACGCTCAACAGGAGTTGCTTTAGTTGAGAGTTTGCCAAGCGACTTTTTATTGAATGAAAATGAGAACTCAGAACTTACTGGTAAAGATGCAAGTGTCTGAAAGTCAAATCTTAACGAGCTATTTGGCACTAAATCTGTCAGGTTAAAATCAAAGATTTTTTCTGTTCCGAATAAGGCTTCGTCGAACCATTCTCTACCTGAACCTGCATCTGGTATGGGCGTAAGAATATTTACTACGTCTTTTTCGTAAAATACAAAATCATCGTAGCTTGTCACATCTTTTTTACCAGTTACAGAAGCCACATCTCTTACCCGAAGCCCAAGGGTATCCGAAATCGTTAAAAAATAAAAAGTAGTGTCAGAATAAATATTAGTTTGGTGAATAAAATTGCCATTTTCTAACTGAAAAGTATGCGGACTTTGTCCGTAAAATAATAGATAATCTTGGGCGTCAAACTTCCCGTCATTTTCTCCTTCAATCGTAATCGCATTTTCAATTAAATCATTCGGGCGTTTTTCAGCATTTGATTGGGCTAACATTTTACCACCATTTCCATAAAAACGAATTTTCCGAGGGTCGATTTGAGCAGGATTCAAACCAGAATTTTGTAGTGTATTAAAGTCAATTTTATAAACCCCGCTCTGTGTCACGCCAATTTTTAACCATGTACCTTTCGATAGCACAGAATTTTGGGCATCACAGACCATCGAGATAACCCAAAAGAAGAATATGTAACTGATTTTTTTCAAATAGACTTCCTGCAAAAGTGTTTTATGATTGAAAAATATTAGATTTTCGAGCGAAAATTGAGAAAATTTTGAAAAGTGTAGCATCGCTACGGTTGAAAAATTTACTCAGTTTGTAGCCGAAAAGGTATTGTTTTTCGACTTAAAACATTTTCGCAGGAAGTCTAATGCTATAATTTTATTTTCCTGAATAATGAACATCAAACATCGGGTATCGAAACCAACGCATTACCCAAAACTACGTACCTTTTACCTGTCCTGCAATCTGTACAAAGATACCTTTTTCGCCTGAGTTCCCCTTTCTGAAAAAGTTGACCATTCAAGATAAATTTTGTATTGATTTCGAGGCTTTCTAAAGTGATTCCCGTTTGTCCTAAATCAAAAGTTCGCAAAGCATTCACCAAATCTGTATTACCAACTGTTGAAGCAGAAGGGTTTTCTAAATATTTTTGCAAAGGAGTTAAAATACTGATAGGTAGCACGTTATCGTTTAGGATTGGTTCAAAAGTTTTCTTAAAATTCCGTTTCCATTCAATTCCGTGCGGATCTGGTTTATTACCATATTGTTCAAAAGTGACTAAATGAGCTACTTCATGAATGTACGTAACTAAGAACGAATAAGAATTCAAATTAGCGTTCACCGTCACAACATGACCCCTATCTTTTCGGTAAGAATAATCCCCCAATTTCGTTTGACGAGGTTTTGTAATTTTAAAGTAGAATTTATGTTTTTCCCAAAGTTGGTAGCAATATGCCACGGACGGTTCAGGAAGGTATTTTTCAAAAATGGCAATACTGTTTTTTTGCATTACTTTATTTAATTAGATACTTAGACAAAAATAAAGCCCCTACTCGGATTTATCAGAGTAGGGGCAATAAAAAAGTCCCAACTTGTGGGACTTTTTTAATTTCTTTCGAGAAAGATACTGATTACTTCTTAGTAGTATCAGCTGGAGCCATAGTTGTGTCAACTGCAGCAGTATCTGCTGGAGCCATTGCTGAATCTACAACAGCAGCAGCTGAATCAGCCATACCTTCTGCTTTTTTCTCTCCTGAACAAGCAGCCAATGACATCATTGCAACTGCGAACGCTAATGTGAATACTTTCTTCATTTCCTTTTTGTGTGGTGTTTAAGGTTGATGTTGCAAAGTTATGTGCAATTTTAATATCCTACAAATATTTGAAAAGAAATTTTAAGTATTTTTTAATAATTGATAAAAATTCTTTAAAATAGTGCAATAAATAATGGAATAATACAATAAATAGCTTTAATTTTTGATTGAATATTAAATGAAAGCCCTTAATTTTTCAAAAATTAAGGGCTTTCATTTCTTGAATAAGTTATATTTCTACCTGATAATTGCTTTGAGACGATCATAAAATCCTGTGCTTTTGAAAGTAAAGGTTTTATGAAGAATATAATTGAAGACAAAACTAAAACCCATTCCCACAACTTGGCATCCTAATTCGTTGATATTGATAGGTTCTTTTTTGAATGAAGGAGAATATTGAAATTGACCAAAATGGGTATTTACAAATTTTAAAGAAACTACAGCAAAGAAAATTGTGATTCCCCAAGAGCCTGTTGCTACCAGTAAGAATTTAATCATTTCTCGGCGTGTTTGATTACTATTGCGGGCATCGAATGCAAACATTTTTGTCAGGATAAAACCTGCAAAAAATGCAATCACATAGGCGAGTGACACAGACGTACTATAACTGACATATTTTCTGAGTAAGCTACCCACGAGAATTTGAATCAACGCTCCTGAACCTGCCACCAAAAAATAGGCAATTAAATCTTTTTTATTAAGAAGTTGAGTTTTTGACAATGTTTGAAAATTTGAAAACTTGAAAATTCGTCAATATCAAATGAGTTGTCAACCCAATCTAATTGCCTAATTATCAGATAATTATAATTGAAAATAAAGAAATTTAAAAAATGCTTTTAACAAGATCTGGCATCAGTCCGAGTAATATCGTAAGGATTGTCGTGATAATCAGTGTGAGTTTATAAATGGGCTTTATCGTGATTTCCTGAATGTTCCCTTCTTTCATATAGCTCGCAATGATTGGTTTAAAATAATAATAAACTCCTACTGCCGACATCAAAACTGCAACAATCAAATCTAATATCAATCCTCTCTTGAAGGCATCTGAAAAGATAAAAAACTTTCCCCAGAAGCCCGCAGTAAGCGGAATTCCTGCCAATGACAACATAGAAACTGCAAGAGCAAATGCTAACAAAGGATTATTTTTTGCCAAACCTTTAAAAGCGTCAAAACTTTCGTCTGGCTTGCCATTGCTGGTTTTATTTTCAGAAACCAAAATCATTACGGCAAATGCTGTTACCGTTGCAATTGAATAAGCTAATGAATAAAACAAAATCGAAGATTGAGTTGTAGCTTGATTTGATGTTACAGTCATCAACAAATATCCTGCATGAGAAATACTCGAAAACGCCATCATTCGCTTGAAACTTTGCTGATAGACTGCGGTAATATTGGCAATTATCAAGGTGGCAGCACAAAGGAAATAAAGTAGATAAACCCATTTGCCGTATTCACCTACAAATGATACTGAAAGTAAGCGATAAAGTGCTGCAAAACCAGCCGTTTTTACTACGGTTGACATGAAAGCCGTGAATATTGTTGGAGCTCCTTCGTAAACATCAGGTGTCCAAAAATGGAATGGTGCTGCCGAAACTTTAAACAGTAAGCCTATGATTATCAGTAAGATACCTACGTAAAGCATTGGTGTTATTTCTGATTGTCCCATTCGGTTTTCAGTAACAAAATTACCAATACCATAAATACTAAATGAACCAGTTGCTCCGTAAACTAAAGCTACGCCAAAAAGGAGAATTCCTGTGGCAAATGCCCCCATGAGGAAGTATTTAAGTGCAGCTTCGTTTGAACGTAAATTGCGTTTGTCTGAACCCGTAAGTACATACATTGAAACCGAAAGGATTTCCAAACCAATGAATAACATCAAAAGATTCTCGAAAGTAACCATCATGATTGCCCCTACAACAGAGAACAACATTATGGCATAATATTCGGCAGGGTGAGAGTGTTCTTCGTCGTCGCCGAAGCCTCTTGAAATTGCCACGACTAATAATGTAGCTACCAAAATCACGGTTGTGAAATTGACAGATAAATTGTTGGTACGTAACATATTGTTGAACCAAAGGACTTCTGTGTTCCAGTCTGCCAAGTTTAACCCCAGAGCAAACAAGATAAAAGCGAGTGTTGCTGGCATTAATATCTTGCGATTATTGAGAAACCCCAAGAAGAGATTAGCAATTCCGAAAAGTGATAAAGCGATAATTGAGTTCATATCTTCAGTTAGCAGTTGTCAGTAAATAATAGACTGAATTAGAGACATCTGCCATAATTTTATTACTTAATGATTGTTAATAATTGTTTTACGGCTGGTTCAATTATTGGCAAGAATGTGTTCGGTGCTATACCAAACCAAATTACCATAAATGCCAAAGGGAAAAGCGTCATTTTTTCGTGTAAAGCTAAATCTGCAAAGCCCTGAGTCAGTTTTGAAGTTTCGCCAAACATTGATTTTTGAACCATTCTCAACATATAAACTGCTCCCAAAATGATTGTTAATCCTGAGACTGCCCCAAACCAAACATTGTAAGTATAGATTCCTTTCAACAATAAAAATTCCCCTACAAAACCATTCGTCAAAGGCATTGCCACTGAACCTAACATGATGATAACAAAATAAACGGTTAGATTGGGAGTCGTCTGAGTAATTCCTCCGAGACGGCTCAAATCACGAGATTTTGTTCTCTGGAAAATGAATTCTGAAATAGCAAAAAGCCCAACCACATTGATACCATGAGCTAACATTTGCATTAAAGAACCTTGAAGCCCTTCTAAAGTTCGAGAAAAAATACCTGCCGAAATCAATCCTACGTGGGCAAAAGATGAGTAAGCAATGAGTCGCTTCATGTCTCGCTGTTGAATAGCAATGATTGAACCATAAACTATACCAATAACCGATAACGTGATTGCTGTTGTACCCCAAGTTTGTACACCCAAAGGGACAATTGGTAAAAGAATACGAATCAATCCGTAAGTTCCCATTTTCAGCATTACGCCAGACATTAACATGGTTGCTGCCGTTGGCGATTCTACGTAAGTATCTGGTTGCCAAGTATGAAAAGGGAAAACTGGCATTTTGATAGCAAAAGCAATGAAAAATGCCCAGAACAAATAACCTTGTTGTTTGCCATTTAAACCCTCTGCAATTTGATAAATTTCAGAAATAGCAGATGAGTGCAAGCCTGGTGTTTTCATGTAGAGATACACTAAACCCAATAGCATGAAAAGCGAACCAAATAGCGTATAAATAAAGAACTTGAAAGTCACTTTTATCCGATTTTCTCCTCCCCAAATAGCAGCTAAGAAATAAACAGGAATCAAAGCAACCTCAAAAAAGAAGTAAAATAAGAAAATATCTTTTGCCGTGAAAACGCCTATCAATGCTGCCTGCATAAACAAAATGAGGGCATAAAAAGTAGGAGCATTTTTTTCTGTTCTTCCGAAAGTAGAAAGAATAATAAATGGTACGACTAAGGTTGTCAAACATACCAATATCAAACTGATGCCGTCTATACCCACAGAGAATTTAATTCCTGCAGAGGCTATCCAGTTATAGGAAGCACCGAACTGAGAGCTTCCGTTTGGAACAAACTGATTGTATGCGTATCCCCCCAGAATCAACTCTACGAAAGCAGCAATTGAGGCGATAGTTTTTGGGTTATCTCCTTTGGTCAAGAGGATTATTAATCCTGCAATGATTGGGAGAAGAATTAGTGAAATTGTTAGCATAATTGTTTATAATTCCTTGTCAATGGGATTTGTAATTTTCAAATCTGGAATATGTTTAAAGTCTTTTGTATTTCGTGTGATTAGTTCTAAACCATACTGATAAGCTGTTGCTCCTATGATTCCATCAGCTAATTCCATTTTATTGTTTTGTTTTAATCGAATAGCTCTATCTGCTATATAATCATCAATTGGAATAATCTCTAAAAAGTAATCGAATACTAAATTGAGGTAATGTAGGTCTTTATCAGTCAAGTTATGAAAACCTAAACATTCAATTTTAGTAATAACAGAGACAGAATGAGTATTACTTTGAATCAGATTTTTCAAAAAAGCATACTCAGCTTTTGTGGAATAAATGATTATGTTTGAATCTAAAAGTGCCATTTAATCTCTAAAAGGTAAAACTCTATCTTTCCTTATTTCTCTCTGCCATGCGGACGGGTCAGGGATAGCGTCAAATCCATTGGTATAACCCATAATGAATTTTTCCATGTCTTTACGTTGGGTTTCCGAAATAGTTTTCCGTTGCCCAGACACTTTTATTCCTAATCGTTGAGTTAAATCTATGACAAATGGCATATCTTTTTCCTCTACTTCTAATAAAATGGATTGTGTCATTGCCTTATTATTTAAAACCAACTAAAATAAAATCTTTCAATGTCCAAACAATGATTACTGCTATTGAAAGTACCATCACAAAAAGATATACACCTGTACGACCATCTTGCATGAGGCGTGCTTCACTCGAAAGTCCTTTTACCAATTTGCCGATGCCCTCTATTGCAAGGTCAATCACCAAGAAGTCAATCACTGAATAGAAGAATTTAGACAATGCTGAGATTGGTTTTACGAAAATAGTATCGTACAATTCGTCGATATAGTATTTGTTATAAATGACTTTTTGTAAACCTGCCACTTTGCTGTCTGCTACTGGGACAGATTTTTTTCCAATAAATAAGTAATATGCTATACCTGCCGAAAGAATTGCCGCAATAACTGAAATTATCATTAAAGTTTTCTCTAAAGATTCATCAGCAGCATGAGCAACTGCGTGTGAATGTGCGAAAAGTGGTGCCATAAAATTGGCTAATTTACTATCTCCACCCAAAAGATGCGGTACATTGAAGAACCCACCAACTGCCGAAAGTACTGCCAAAATCATTAATGGAAGTGTCATCGAAAGTGGTGATTCGTGCAAGTGATGCTCTTGTTCTTTTGTTCCTCTGAATTCTCCGAAGAAAGTCAGAAACAACAAACGGAACATATAAAAAGATGTCATCACTGAACCCGCCAATGCAAGTCCCCACATGAGTGGGCTGTGTTCATAAACATGAGCAAGGATTTCATCTTTAGAGAAGAAACCTGCAAATGGTGGAATACCTGAAATAGCAATTGTGGCAATCAGAAACGTCCAAAACGTAATAGGAAGGGCTTTTCTGAGTCCGCCCATTTTACGAATATCCTGTTCGTCGGACATGGCATGAATCACAGAACCTGCTCCTAAGAATAATAAAGCCTTAAAGAAAGCGTGAGTCATTACATGGAAAAACGATGAAGAATAAGCCATTACGCCCAAACCCATAAACATATAACCCAACTGAGAAACTGTTGAGTAGGCAAGTACTTTCTTAATATCGTTCTGAAAAATACCAATAGAAGCCGCCAAGAGTGCCGTTGCCAAACCTACCCAACCCACAATATGAAGGGTCTCTGGTGCAAGCGAATACAAAGCATTTGAACGAATTACCATGTAAATTCCTGCCGTAACCATAGTGGCAGCGTGAATCAAAGCAGATACTGGCGTTGGTCCTGCCATGGCATCTGGTAGCCAAGTATAAAGCGGAATTTGTGCTGATTTTCCCATTGCTCCAATAAAAAGTAGCAAGGTAATCCACATAATTGTTTTGTCGCCAGCAACTGTTCCGTGTCCTAAATCTTCAAATACATCAAGGTATTCAACCGAACCAAAGTGACTGATTATCATGAAGATACCTAATAGAAAACCTAAATCTCCAATACGGTTCATGATAAACGCTTTGCGTGCAGCAGTACCGTAATTGGTATTTTTGTTCCAGAAACCAATCAGTAAATAAGAACACAAACCAACACCTTCCCAACCAATAAACATTACTACATAATTTGAACCCATTACCAACAACAACATGAAGAAAAGGAAGAGATTCAAGAATGAGAAAAACTTGCCATAACCTGCATCATGGCTCATGTAACCCATTGAGTATATGTGAATTAACGAACCAACTCCCGTAATAATGAGTAACATCAATAATGATAATTGGTCAATCTGGAAAGACATTGAAATATTCAATTTTCCAACAGTAATCCAGTCAAAAACTTTAGCAATTTGTACTTCACCACTAAAATTCATGAATAAAACTACTGCACAACAAAACGAAGCCAAAGCCGCCGCCGTACTGATAATTCCTGCTAAATTTTTTGGTACAATATTAAAACCAATCCCATTAATGAGAAAACCAATCAGGGGGAAAAGTGGAATAAGAGTAATTAAAGACATATCTTAATAATTTGGAAATTTGGAAATAGGTCAAATAAAAAACAGACTTATAATTCTGTTAATCAATGACTTACCATTTCAGTTTGTTCAAAATACCCGTGTCAATTGTCTGGATATTACGATAAATCATGACAATAATTGCCAGCCCTACCGCAACTTCGGCAGCAGCAACAGCCATAATGAAGAATACAAAAATTTGTCCAGCAGGGTCTGCTTTATAAGAAGAAAATGCTGCCAATAGTAAGTTCACGGCATTAAGCATTAACTCAACCGACATGAAAATAATAATGGCATTTCTGCGTGTAAGTACACCAGTAACTCCGATACAGAACAAGGCAGCACTAAAAAATACGTAGTAATTTAGCGGAATTTGTCTGATTACGTCAGGGATTTGTTGCATAAATTTGGTTTGCGAATTAAGTCTGCAAAAATACGGTTTTAAGACTAAATATTGAAATCTTTATGGTTTATTTGGTTGTAAATCCCAAGTATTACTTTTTAAAACCCCTCAGTCTTATCTCAGTCAATTTTCGTTTTGTATCTAAAGGGAAATCGCCTTTCATTATCCAATCGTAATAAGATGGTTCTTCTTTCAAAACTTGCAGGACAGGTTTTCCAGCGTGCTTTCCAAAATTAATTACTTCTATTCCATCTTTATTGAAGGTCATTCTTTGGGCGAAATCTACCATTTTAGCTGCCGTTATTGCGTGGAGGGCATCCATATCATTTTTTACTGGCTCAATTTCTTCGCCGTTATGGTCTTTTATTTTTACGCCTTCATAACGTTTTACTTGGGCATTCAAAACCTCCAAAGTCGCCAAAGTATCTGCTTCTGCTGAGTGGGCTCCCTCCAAATCTTTCTGACAATAAAACTTGTAGGCTGCCGTAAGATTTCGGGGTTCCATCAAATGGAAAATCCTTTGTGCATCAATCAGGCGGCGGTTTTTTACATCAAAATCAACATCATTTCTCAAAAATTCTTCTACCAAAATGGGTACATCAAAACGATTTGAGTTAAAACCTGCTAAATCACAACCTTCCAGAAATTGTGCCATAGATTTAGCAATTTGGCGAAAAGTCGGTTCATCTTTTACGTCTTCATCATAAATTCCGTGTACCAAAGACGCTTCCAATGGAATCTTCATCTCTGGATTCACTCGACGAGTTTTCACTGTTATCGTGCCGTCAATATTGGCTTTGGCAATACTGATTTCAACGATACGGTCTTTCACTACACTGATACCCGTAGTCTCTAAGTCAAAGATTGCGAGAGGTTTACGTAGATTTAATTGATGATTTAACATAAATGATTTGAAAATTTGAAAATTTGAAAATTTTTCAATCGGGTTTTATTACAAAGAGTAAGTACAGAGTTTGATGGTCTAAGAAATGCAAGTTTTAAGAAATCTGACTCTGATGTTTCCCTATTCCTTTGTGGTAAGTTCCATCAACCTGAAATTGAATGAATATTTTCAAAAATATGTGTCAGGTAATTTTACAAAGTTAGCCAAAAATAGCGTTGTCTTTCGTTTCTTCTTTTTAAATTTGGGAACGAAACAACAATTAGGAACGGTGAAACAATAACTTCTAATTTTTATATCATTCTTTTACTGATATTTTCATCGAAGCGTCGAACCGCTACTTTTTCATTAAATAACGGTGCTATTCGCATCAAAAATAGATAAAACTATCAGTAAAATAACCACCCTAAAATTTTAGAAGTTATTATTTCACCGTTCCTTAGTAAAATTTGATAGTTAAATAAGTAGTGCAAACTTAATTTTGTTTCCAGAAAATTCATTCATTCCTAAACATTTTATGACTGTAAAAACCTTCTCAGAGGCTCTAAGCAAAGAAATTGAAGCCCAAACCTACGGTGAAAATCCCGTTGAATTGTACGAACCTATCAGATATATTATGGCTTTGGGTGGCAAAAGAATGCGTCCACTCATGACACTAATGGCAACTTCATTGTTTACCGACGATTGGGCAACTGCTTTGAAACCCGCTCTTGCAGTGGAGGTTTTTCATAATTTTACCCTCATGCACGATGACATCATGGACAATGCACCACTTCGTAGAGGCAAAGCGACTGTTCATGAAAAATGGAATCCGAATATCGCTATTCTTTCGGGTGATGTGATGCTCGTACAGGCGTATGAATTGCTGATGAACATAGAAGATACTAAGTTCAAAAAAGCCATGAAACGCTTCAATCGTACTGCTGCAGAGGTTTGCGAGGGACAACAATTGGATATGAATTTTGAATCTCATGAAAAAGTAACTGAGGAACAATATTTAGAAATGATTAAACTAAAAACCTCTGTTTTACTCGGTTTTGCCTTAGAATTGGGCGGAATTGTAGCAGGGGCAAGTGATAAAAGTTGTAGTCTTTTGTATGATATGGGACTAAACATTGGGCTTGGGTTTCAGTTAAAAGACGATTTATTGGATGTTTATGGCGACCCTGAAAAATTTGGGAAGCAAGTTGGCGGAGATATTATTTCCAACAAAAAAACCTTTATGCTCATCGAAGCCCTCGAACGTGCTACGGGTGATACAAAAATAGCTTTAGATAAATGGATTGCTGCCAAGGATTTTGACAATGCTGAAAAAGTAAAAGCAGTAACTTTAATCTATGACCAACTGGGAATCAGGCAGTTAGCCGAGAATAGAATCACATCTTATTTCGACAAAGGTGTTGACTGTCTGAATCTTTTAAAGGTTGAAGAAGAACGAAAATCAGAATTGAAATCTTTAGTAGCGATGCTAATTGATAGAGAAGTTTAGAAGTCAGGAATTAGTTAAAAATAACCAGCAACAATTTAACTTAGAGGTTTAGAGAAATAGAGTTTTTATTTTACCTTTTCTCTAATCCTCTATACCTCTAAGTTTTATTTGGGCTGAGACTAAATTATTCTCTTTATACAATTTTGTCATAAGTTATCTTTACAAGCTCCTTAATAAGTTTTAAGTTTAAACAGCTTCGCAAATTGTTTCATTCGCATTCCTAAATTATTATCTTTGAAAAACAATTAACCAAAATTCAATATGTACGATTTGTTAAAAACGATTCACCACTATCTATTTTTTGTGGTTATGGTATTGGGAATATTCGCTATCGTGAAAGCCGTGATGGGAATGTCTTCAAAAACTGCCTATACAGAAGGTGACCGCAAGACGGGGCTTTTCTTTTTGATTTCTTGCCATATTCAATTACTGATTGGTTTGGTATTATATTTTTTCTTCAGTCCCTTCGGTCTGAAAGCCTTCCAAGAATTTGGTTCGGCAGTCATGAAAATGAAAGATTATCGTAGTATTGCCGTTGAACATATTTCAACGAATATTATTGCAATCATTTTAATTACAATAGGTTACTCAAAAAATAAGCGTTTAACGGATTCGGCACAACGCCATAAAAATGTTTTGATTTTCTTTGGTTTAGGTATCGTACTTTTGATAAGCCGTATTCCTTGGGATAGAATTTTTTAGCAATTAAAAATCTTTTATTTAGCCGTAGGCTGTAAGCAATAGGCTTTGAGTTTCCACTCTTTCGCTTACGGTTTAGAGTTTACGGCTAAATTGTTTAAAATAGAAAGTAAAAAAGACTTTACCGCAAGGACGGAAAGACGCAAATATTTTATAGCGTCAATAGCGAATTTGCGGTGAATTAAAATTTAGAAAAGGACTTTACGGCAAGGACGGAAAGACGCAAATATTTTATAGCGTCAATAGCGAATTTGCGGTGAATTAAAATTTAGAAAAGGACTTTACGGCAAGGACGGAAAGACGCAAATATTTTGTAGCGTCAATAGCGACTTTGCGGTGATTAAAAATTTATAAACGAAATATTACAGTAGAAAACTATGAATTCAATATTAATACTCAATGCCAAAATAGTAAATGAAGGGAAAATCACGCAGGCAGACGTACTCGTGAAGGATGGAATCATTGAGCAAATCGGGGCAAACTTATCTGGATTGTCTGCCGACAAAATCATTGATGCTGCTGGCAAATACCTTTTCCCAGGTGTGATTGATGACCAAGTGCATTTTCGTGAACCTGGACTGACCTATAAGGCAACGATTCAAACTGAGTCTCGGGCGGCTGTGGCAGGTGGTGTAACTTCCTTTATGGAAATGCCAAATACTATTCCGAATGCCCTCACACAGCCTTTGTTGGAAGATAAATATCAAATCGCTGCACGGACTTCGCTTGCCAATTATTCCTTTTACATGGGGGCTTCCAATAATAATCTTGATGAAGTTCTAAAGACTAATCCCAAGACAGTTTGTGGGGTAAAAATCTTCATGGGGTCTTCAACGGGAAATATGCTCGTGGACGATGGTAAGGCTTTGGAAGATCTTTTTAGCAAAACAAAAATGCTTATTGCGACTCACTGCGAAGACGAAGTAACCGTGAGAGAAAATACTTTGAAATACCAAGAACACGCAGGATTGACCCCACACGCAAGGATTCACCCGTTAGTGCGTGACGAAAAGGCTTGTTATGAATCATCGTCTTGGGCAGTGTATTTGGCAAAGAAATTCGGTACAAGGTTACACATTTTGCATATCTCAACGGCGGAGGAATTGAGCCTTTTCAGAAATGATATTCCCCTGAAAGACAAGAAGATAACTGCCGAAGTTTGTGTGCATCACCTCTGGTTTGATGCCAGTCATTACGAAACGCTGGGGAATCAAATCAAGTGTAATCCTGCCATAAAAGCGGACGGACATAAACAAAAATTATTGGAAGCCCTTCTGGACGACCGCTTGGATGTGATTGCGACCGACCACGCTCCGCATACATGGGCAGAAAAACAGAATAGTTATTGGTCTGCCCCTTCGGGTTTGCCTTTGGTGCAACACCCGCTCCAGATGATGCTGGAATTTTATCAGCAGGGAAAAATGTCACTCGAAAAAATTGCTGAAAAAATGAGTCATGCCGTAGCAGATTGTTTCCAGATTGAAAAAAGGGGTTACATCAGAGAGGGCTATTGGGCAGATTTAGTGTTGGTTGATTTGCAAGCTGAGGTAATTGTTAGGCGAGATACGCTTCATTATAAATGCCAGTGGTCGCCGTTATTGGGTGAAAAATTATATTCAAAAATTACTCATACCATCGTTTCGGGGCATTTGGCTTACGAAGAAGGTATTTTCGATGAAAGCCAAAAAGGACAACGCATGAGTTTTGAGCGGTAAAATAAATGGCTTTTGGCTGTATGCTTAAAACCAGCGGGCTATGCTAAACGGCGATTATTTTTCTGTTCCATAACTACTTATTACACTCGTAGCATCGGAATCCTTTTCTGTGAATTGGTTAAATAAACTTTCATAAAAGGATTACCGTGCTACGAGTGGTACAAATCTCAAAGCCAAATCTATACATGATGATAAAAAGCATCTTTGCTCATAGCTTAAAATTCAGTATTTTCCTGATAATCAGTTTATTATCTTTTAAAAACGCCTATTCGCAAGAACGAACAATTCTTATTAAAAAAGCTGATCAAGAAAATATCATTGGTCGGCAAATAGAGGTTTTTGAAGATAAAACTGCTAAACTCAGTTTCGAGCAAGTGCGGAAGTCAGCGATTGATGCTCGGTTTATTCAAAGTTTGCAAACAAATCCCAATTTTGGCGTAACAAATTCTGTTGTTTGGGCAAGGTTCACTATTCAGAATTTAAGTAATGAAAAACTATTTCTCGAAATCGCTGAACCCATCATTGACAGTCTGACTCTTTACAAAATTGATTCTACAAAAAAGATAAGTATTTCTAAATCAGGAATTTATACTCATCAAAACAGCAGGCAAGTACATACCAATTTTTACCTTCTTGATTTACAATTAGCCCCCCAACAAACCTGTACATACTACATTCGCTTTCAGAATTCGCTCCCAATGATTTTCCCGATGCGAGTAGCAGGACTCAAAGTTTTCTTTGAAGACAACCATTCCAAAGACTTATTGCAAGGAATGTACTTGGGTTTGATGCTGGTAATGGCGATTTTTAATTTCTTCATTTTCTGGACAAATCGAAGCCGAGAATACCTCTACTACGTTTTGTATGTGCTTTCGTTTGCGGCATTTTTTAGCTATCAGAAAGGACTATCCCATGAATTTTTATGGGGAAGCCAACTTTGGGTCAATCATGTTACACCTGTTTTTATTTCTTGTGTAATAATTTTCGGAATTATGTTTGCCGAAGCCTTCCTGAATGCCCCAGCGTATTACACATATTCTCGGAAAGTCACCAAGATTTTTATCATCTTAATCGGAGTTTTCCTGACGCTCCATATCGCAGGAATGGGAGCAATAAGTACTTCTCTGCTCTACTTTACGGCATTTTTTGGTTTTATGTATGTGCTTTTTCT
Source organism: Cytophagales bacterium (assembly GCA_013298865.1). Classification (GTDB taxonomy): domain Bacteria; phylum Bacteroidota; class Bacteroidia; order Cytophagales; family Spirosomataceae; genus JAAFJL01. The sequence goes on from JAAFJL010000028.1 coordinate 27,642, forward strand.
CGCAATTTATGTTTGGTTAGAAGGTTCGCAAGCGGCGTTGTTTTTTCTGGGGGCTTGGTCAATTATGTTGGTCAGTGCCATGATTTTCTTGCTACAATTGGCAAATATCCTTCCGAGCGACTATTTCAGTAGAAATGCCCTTCAAGTTGGTTCTGCTCTTGAAGTTGTCCTCCTTTCTTTTGCATTGGCGTATCGAATTAATGCTTATCGTAAAGAAAAAGAACACGCTCAAGCAGAATCCATCAAACAATTACAAGAGAACGAACAGATTAGAAATCGAATCGCTCGGGACTTGCATGATGATATTGGTTCGACCCTAAGTTCAATCGGAATTCTGAGCCAAGTTGTTGAGTATCAGATTGATAGAAATCCTACTGGTGTGCGAGATTTGATAAAACGAATTAACGATTCTTCGCAAAAAGTACAACGAGCATTGAGTGATATTGTCTGGACAACCCGCCATACAAGCGAAAATTTTGGAGAATTACTGGTAAAAATGAGAGAATTTATTGCCGAAGTCCTCGAACCGAAATTTATCTATCATGCCTTCAAAACCGATGATTTACCTGATGTAAAATTGTCGCCTTCTAAACAATACCATTTCTACCTCATTTTTAAGGAGACTGTAAATAATATCGTAAAATATTCAAAAGCGATAGAGGTTTCAATTGAAATTATCGAAAAAGATAACTACCTGATAATGACCATAGAAGATGATGGAATTGGTTTTGATGAAGAGAAAATTAAAGCAGGAAATGGATTGGCAAATATGCGAAAACGAGCGGCTCAGATGGACGGAACAATAGAAATATCATCAGTTCCAGATGAAGGAACTAAAACTTGTTTGAAGATTCCTTTGTAGTGATAAGTATCTTATAATCAAATACTTATTGATTAAATTATTCCAGATGAAAGAGCAATTTGTAGCAAAGCTGTAACGTCTTTCATACCCGTTCTGGCGAGCATATTACGCCTGTGTGTATGTACAGTTGCTAAACTTAGAAATAATTTTTCAGCGATTTCAGGAGAGTCCATACCCTGATGAATCAATCGTAGAATATCCTTTTCTCTATCCGATAAAATATCTCCTTCGACAGTTTTTCCGATAGAAGAATGATAATGCTTTATTTTCTGAGGGTACTCTCCATAGCTAAAACGCATCCACCAAAAATCGTCTTTCATTAAATGGCTAATATCTTGAATAGAATTAATGATATTGATTGGATTTCGCTCCTCGTCTTCTGATAAGTGTGATGTATGAATAAAAGTACGATTCATTTTTCCCTCACGAGTCCTGAATTTTGCACCAACAAATACAATTTTTTGATTGACTTTATCTTCAAAAGAAGCATCTTTCAAACATTTTACATAGAATGAACCCGCCTTTATCGGAAAAAGGGCATGATCAAATGATAACATTCTGATATACTGGAGAATACCCAAAGTAGGGTAATCTTCTGCGGTATAGCCCCAGATTCCCCCAACATTTTTACTAATGTATAACTTACGATAATCTTTAATACTGAGTATAGCAATGACCGTATTAGAGTTTTGAGACACTAAATCTAAGGATGCTTCATCGTATAATTTTGTATTAGATTTTTCGGGATGAGTTTGAGTCATTTCTGTCCAAATACTCCTTACCTGTGCAATAATGCTTTCAAGGTCTTGACTCATTCGTTTTTTGTGTATTTGATAGGTTTATAATACAAAATACCTAACATAGGTATTGACTATTAAAGTGTTTTTTTATAAAATTTGTTCAATAAATTATTAGTACTAAATGCTTAACTACTGTATTTCATATTTATAATTTATTTTTCGGTTCGTAAAGAACTTTTATCTTCTTGATGCCGCCACTTCAAGCTAAGCAAAAAATCCTTCTGATTTTATTATTAGAGGGATTTTTGCTTTTTGGGAAAACATAATCACCTCATTATCTCCTAATTTTTCTATTTTTTTCTGATTGCCGAACGAAGATATTTTTGGTGAAAGAATGCCTTCATTCAATGATGTTTGGCTACGTAAAACAATGGCTTCATCCCAAAGATTTAATTTCAGGAAACTCTCAATCAGCTTTGTGCCACCTTCTATGATAATGGACTGTATTTTTCGTGAAAATAAGTCTTCTACAATCTCTTTCAAATCAGTTTTCTTCACAAAAATAGTAGCCCCATTTTCTTCATTTTTGATTGAATTATAACAAAATGTTGGTTGTAAATTATCAAATATTTTAGCATCAACACTTAAAGATAACTCTCTGTCAATCAGTACTCTAATCGGATTCTTACCTGTCCAAAATCGAATATTTAGTTGTGGATTGTCATATCTTACAGTATTTGTTCCTACCATGATGGCATCGTTTTCTGCTCGCATTTTATGGACAAATCTTCTGGAAAGACTATTAGAGATTTGTACAGTTTCATAATTGGGTTTTGCAATGAAACCATCAGCAGATTCTGCCCATTTCAAGATGATGTAAGGGCGTTTTTGCTCGAAAAAAGTAAAAAATCTTTTGTTCAATTCTCTGCCTTCTTCGACTAAAACTCCTGTTTCAACTTCAATACTTGCATCAATTAGTTTTTGAATGCCTTTTCCAGCCACCAATGGGTTTGGGTCGAGGTTACAAACTATGATTTTTTTGACGTGATGCTTCACCAACAAATCAGCACAAGGAGGTGTTTTTCCGAAATGAGAACACGGTTCTAATGTTACATAAACCTCTGATTCTGAGAGAATTGATTTATCCAAAACTGAATCAACAGCATTAACTTCAGCGTGCCAATCTCCATATTTTTTGTGGAATCCCTCGCCCACGATTTTGCCTTGATGGACAATCACACAGCCCACCATCGGATTAGGCGAAACCGTTCCCGCACCCAAACGAGCAAGGTCTAAAGCACGCTTCATGAAAAGTTCATGTTCTTTCATCGAAATTTGTCAGTAATTTTGTGTACAAATGTACCCCACAAGATTTATGTCTCCAGAATTTTCACGACAAATATTTGAACAATTATACACTGAGTTTTTACCAATTTACGGAGAAAACGAAGCAAAAAGCCTTACATTTTTATTGTTAGAACATTTTTTGGGATTGTCGAAAACTGACATTGTTTTCAATAAAAAAGTTGAACAAGTATTTGACTATCAGAATGTTATTGAAAGAATTAAAAATCAAGAACCTGTCCAGTATGTGATTGGAGAGACAGAGTTTTATGGTCGAAAATTCAAGGTTACACCAGATACGCTAATCCCAAGACCAGAAACAGAAGAGCTGGTGCATTCGGTGGTTTCTGGGGTAAAAAACGAAGGGAAAAAACCTGAACGGCTCAAGATTTTGGATATTGGGACAGGCTCTGGTTGTATTGCGATTTCATTAGCTTGCGAGCTACCACAAGCGGAGGTTTATGCGTATGATATTTCGGGAAATGCTTTGAAAATTGCCCAAGAAAATGCCAACAGAAACCAAGTAAATGTAAAGTTTGAGCAAAGAGATATTTTGCAATTTTCGGAAATAAATCCAGCAGAAAAATTTGATATTATTGTCTCCAACCCACCTTATGTGATGGATTCAGAAGCAAAAGAAATGCACAAAAACGTATTGGATTTTGAGCCACATTTAGCCCTATTTGTACCAGACGACAACGCTCTGATTTTCTACGAAGCTATCGTAAATTTTGCAGTTAATCATCTAAAAACCAGAGGATTATGTATAGTAGAAATCAATCAACAATTGGGTTTAGAAACCGCAGCATTGTTTTGGAACAAAGGATTCAGCCACACAGAAGTAATCAAAGATTTATCTGGAAAAGATAGATTTGTGCGGGGGATAATGTAGAGACGTTGCACGCAACGACTTCCGAAGCATGATTCGGAAGCCGTTGTGTACATTTTTGTGCGAAGACGTTTCATGAAACGTCTCTACTTTTGTAATTTCGCCTTCACCACCCCAAAAACCATTGGCAAAACTGACACCGCTACGATGCCTAAAACTACTTTTTCAAAGTTGGCTTTTACCCAGTCGTTATTTCCTAAAAAATAGCCCAAAAGCGTGATGCCCGTTACCCATAAAACTGCCCCAATGATACAGAACGTAATATAAGTACTGTATTTCATGCTACCTGCACCTGCTACAAAAGGGGCAACCGTACGCACAATTGGGATAAAACGAGCCATGATAACGGTTTGTCCGCCGTGTTTTGCGTAAAAAGCCTCTGTTTGTTCGATATGGCTGCGTTTCAAGAATAAAATTTTCTCTTTTGACTTGATGAAATCACTAAAGAATTTTCCCACAAAATAGTTGACATTATCACCCAAAAGTGCTGCCCCAATCAATAAAGGAATTACAAAAGTTAGTTCAATTTTACCACTTGCAGCTGCCAAAACTCCTACCGCAAAAAGTAGTGAATCCCCTGGTAATAAGGGCATTACGATAAGTCCAGTTTCAACAAAAATGATTAAAAATAATAAACCGTAGGTGATTGTACCATGATTTGCGATAAATTGTGATAGGGCAGTTAGAGGATTATTAAGTAATTCTTTAATAAAATCAATGATTTCCATGATGTTTGTTTTTTAATAATTATTCGATGCTTGATTTTAGGACAACATTCCTTATTTCAGAAACCCATCTTCATTTTCTTTGGGTTTTTGGGTTGGTGGTGGAGCAACTTGAACGGTGTCTGGACCAACGGCAGTACCACAATCAAAACTCATGCTGAAATTCTCTGGTTTTTTGAAAGGTTCTTTTTTGTAACCTGCTGCTGCCAATGAACGGTCTGCATAAACTTTGTCCATGTAATTGGCAAAGGCTGGCATTGCCATTTTTGCCCCTTGTCCTAAAGCCAAAGTACGAAAGTGAATTGAGCGGTCGTCGCCACCAACCCAGACACCTGTGACTAAGTTCTGAGTAATACCCATGAACCAACCGTCTGAGTAATTGGAAGTTGTCCCAGTTTTTGCTCCGATTTCATTGTCTTTTGCACAGCTATATCGCTTCAGACCTTCGGCTGTTCCGCCTGGTTCTTGGATTGCCCCTTTCAACATATGGGTCATTAAATATGCTGTATTTTTACTGATAACTTCTTTGTAGGAAGGGAAAAACTCTTTCAAGACATTGCCATTTTTATCAACAATTTTAGTAATCATAATTGGCTCGTACCGAATACCGCCATTCACAAAAGTTGAATAAGAAGCTACTTGCTCAAAAACCGAAACCTCACTTGCACCCAAACACAAGGCTGGCACTTCGTTCAATGCACTCTGGATTCCTACTTTATGAGCAAATTCAGCAATTTTAGCAGGTCCTAATTCTTTCATTAATTTTGCTGCAACGCTATTTACCGAACGCCCCATTGCTCGCCTTAGCGACATGGGTTCATAAGAAAAATGCCCTTCTGAATTTTGGGGAGTCCAAGGTTTCAATAGACCATCTTCTGTACCAAATGTTGTGGGTTCGTCAACAATATAATCACAAGGCGTATGCAAATCATTGTCGATTGCACAGGCATACACATAAGGTTTAAATGTTGAACCTGGCTGGCGTTTACTCTGGCGGACGTGGTCATATTTGAAATATTTGAAATTAATACCGCCCACCCAAGCCTTCACATGACCATTATTAGGGTCCATCGACATGAAACCACAGTTCAAAATTCGTTTGTAATATTTAATGGAATCAATCGGACTCATGAGGGTATCGATGTCGCCACTCCATGAAAAAACTGACATCCGAACTTTCCGATTCATTTCAATTTTGATAGAATCCTCATTGTCGCCATATTGTTCTTTCAAATTTTTGTAGCGAGCTGTCCGTTTGGCAACATTGTCTATAAAACCTTTAATCTCACGGTTATTTTCATCAATCCAAGGGTTACGCCCTTTCCAGTGAGCATAAAATTTCTTCTGCTCTTCTTTCATGTGATTATTGATTGAACTTTCGGCGTATTGCTGCATTCTCGAATCAATCGTTGTGAAGATTTTTAGACCACTCGTATAAAGATTGATTTGGTCTTCTTCGTCACGAGAAGAATTGATTTCTTTGATGGCATCTTGGATTGATTTCTTGACAGATTCTCGCAAATAAGGAGCAGAACCTGTGTTTTGGTTTTCGATTTTGAAGTTCAAATTCAATGGTTTTTCCTGTAAAACCACTTTATCTTCTTCTGGTAAATAGCCATAAGTTGCCATTTGCAACAAAACTGTATTTCTTCGATTTTTTGCTCCTTCTGGATGACGAACTGGGTCATGTAAATTCGGGTTTTGGAGCATCCCTACTAACAAAGCAGCTTCGTTGACAGATACTTTTGAAGCATCTTTTCCGAAATAAGTCTTTGCCGCAACCTGAATTCCAAAGGTATTATTGCCAAAACTTACTTCATTCAGATACATCTTCATGATTTCCTGTTTGGTATAACGATTCTCTAAGCGGATTGCCAAAATCCATTCTTTTGTCTTGAAAATCAGGGTTCTAAATCCTGGGATTCTACCAAACAATCCTTTGTAACTTTCCTGTTCTCCTGGTTCGTCTGGTCTTCGGGTATCAAAAAGTGCTTTGGCTAATTGTTGGGAAATCGTGCTACCACCACCTGCTGTACCGAGGTGCGTAATTACCCGTAACGTACTGCGTAAATCTATACCCGAATGTTTGGCAAAACGGGCATCTTCAGTAGCAATAAGAGCATTGACGATATTAGGAGAAAGTTCTTCAAACTCGATTGGAGAGCGGTTTTCACGGAAATATTTTCCCAAAATTTCACCATCTTCTGAGATTAAAGTAGAAGCCAACTGACTCTTGGGATTTTCTAATTCCTGTAAACTGGGCATCTTCCCGAAAAGCCACAGAAAGTTATTACTCACCGCAAAAATATAAAGGATAAACAAGACCAAACCTCTGAACGACCAAACCCAAAGTTTACGGATTAGTCCCTGATAATTGCCTTTTTGTAGTTCTAACATGGTAAGGATTTTTGATTATTACTAACGCAAATTAACGAAAAAGGGCTTGATTTGTTATTTTTCAATCAAAAAATCAAAATAGACATTGGGGAGTTTTTGTGGATAGACAAAGTTTTTCTTGGAAATGCCCCAAAAATGGTATAAATTTTGATAAGGTTTTAGTGTCCTTACATGACAAAATCGCTAATTCCATGAAAAAAATTCTCCTTTTATTGCTAATAGGCATCTCATTCTTGTCCTTGGCAGGTCCTGTTCGTAAAGGTTCTGCTCCGAAACGAGTAAGAGCTGATTCTTCTGTTACACAGATAATTGAGAGTTTTGTCCAACGATTTGCTCCTGATAAACGCACATCCATTTTCCAAATTGAAGCCTTCAAGCAAAATAACCAAATCATCCTGACGGGAAGAACAAATCTCTTTGGGGCGAAAAGTTTTTTGGTTGACCGCCTCAAATTAGAAAAAATAGATGTTCTTGACCAAGTAAAAACCCTCCCAGAACCCGAATTAGAAGACCGAGTTTACGGTTTGGTAGAAGTTTCGGTTTGTAATTTGCGTTCTGCCCCCAGACATTCAGCTGAATTAGCAACACAGGCTCTGATGGGTACGCCCCTAAGAATCCTTGAAAAAGAAGACAGTTGGTTACTCGTACAAACGCCCGACCAATACATTGCTTGGGTGGATGCTGGTGCGATAACCCGCATGAATAAAGAAGGTTTTGATGCTTGGAAATCCGCACAAAAAGTAATTTTTACAAAACCATTCGGCTTTGCTTTTACTGAAAAAGACGAAGAGTCGCAGACAGTTTCAGACTTAGTTTTTGGCGATATGGCTGAGTTAATTGCTGAAACGAAAGATTTTTATGAAGTAATTTTCTCTGATAAACGGAAAGCATTCATTAGCAAAAGAGAATCAAAATTATACAACGACTGGCTACAAAATACCAAAGCTACCGAAGAAGGTGTAGTGAAAATTGCCAAGAAAATGATGGGCGTTCCTTACCTCTGGGGCGGAACATCTTTCAAGGGCGTTGATTGTAGTGGTTTTACCAAAACGGTTTTTTTCTTGAATGGAATTGTATTGCCAAGAGATGCGTCTCAGCAAGTTTTTGCAGGAGAAACAGTTGATAAAACTGCGGATTTCGGAAATTTGAAAGTGGGAGATTTACTATTTTTTGGTGAAAAACGAGAAGATGGCTCAGAAAAAATCATCCATGTAGGAATGTGGATTGGTGGCGGAGAGTTTATCCATGCCTCAGACAAAGTAAGAATCAGTAGCATGAATCCGTCTTCTCCAAATTATGACGAATACAATCGCAATCGCTATTTACGAAGCAAAAGAATCATCAAAACCACCATGTCTGGCGTATCAGTTTTGAAGGAAGGTGTGGTTTATTGAGGGGGAGGATTTATAGCAACTTATGCAACTGCAAAAGCCCATGAACCTTTCACCATTTACCGAAATTTCAAACAAACTCCTTATTCTTAATTTCCCCTCTCAGAATGAACAGAGGGCGGTTTTTTGATTGAAAGAAGACTCTAAGTACGTACTCGCCAATCACGCCGAGGGCAATTAATTGTACGCCACTAAAAAGAATGATGGCAAATAGGAGGGAGGCAAAACCTTCTATCACTTCTTGGAAATAGAACTTCTTGATAACCACCCAAATAAAGTAAATAACCGCCATAAGAATTGCTGAAAATCCTAAGCGAGTAACAAATTTTATCGGGAATTCACTAAAATTAAAGATGCCGTTATAAGCCAAATTAAAAAGTTGTTTGAACGAATATTTCGACTCCCCCGCCATGCGTTCGTCACGCTCGTATTCAACCCCAATTTGCTTGAAACCAATCCAACTTCGCATTCCTCTGATGTACCTACTTTCTTCTGGCATTTTGTTTAGAATATTCACTACTTTTCTGCTCATCAAAGAAAAATCTCCACTATCCAAAGGAATATCAACATAAGAAATTGAACGTAACAGTCTGTAAAACAGGAAGTAACCCGTTTTTTTGATAAAATTTTCCTTCCGTTTTTTCCGTACAGCATACACTACGTCATAACCATTTTTGTAATGCTCATAAAACTCATTCAGTAATTCTGGTGGGTCTTGCAAGTCACCATCAATGACCATAATTGCCTCTGTTCCCAATGCCGAAGCCAGACCTGCTGTTAGTGCCAACTGGTGTCCGTGGTTACGAGACAAAAACACACAATGATAGCGTGCGTCCGACAATGCCAATGCTTGCATCAATTCTGGCGTATTGTCACGGCTACCATCATCCACCAGAACAACCTCAATTGAAAGTGGCGAAGAATCCATCAAACGGTTCAATCTTTCTATCAGATGCGGGAAACTTTCACGCTCATTATACAAAGGGGCAACTATGGAAATTTGTGGGTTATTCATATACTTCAAAAATCAATTTTTACTGACTGATTTGTTTTAAAAATTTCATGTTTATTATTAACAATTGTATAAATGCCAAGTTCGTAAGTGTCTGGTTGACAGAAATTTACAGGAATTTCTACACTAAATCCTTTGCCAATACCAAAAGGATTTTTGCCCATATAAGGAGCTTGCTTGGCAAAAACTAAATAATTTCTTTTAGACGATTTCAACAGTAAATATGCCCCGTCATTTAGCTCATTTCCTCGCTGAAAAGTATCGTTTTCAACCAAAATTTTTGTAGGAGATTTTTGTACAACCTTTATAGGAAAAGGTAATTGCCCGTGGCTGGTGTCCCCACCAGACACTCCAGACACATCAAAAATAATTGGATAATGATACGCTCCATTTTCAGCAAGGAAATTCATGGTTTTTTCTGTAAAATTAGCAAAATCAGAATTTACCATTGCCGCCAAACCGATGGCATTATTTTTTTGGTTGAAAGCATTAGTGAGCATCATTCGCCTTCTGTCTGCTACTTCGGGTGTGAATTTCCAGTAAGACAATGTATTGAAAATCAGAGAGATAGCTATCAAAAAATAGAATATTCTGTTTTTGATTGGAATTAAATACCGAGCATTGACAAACATCAAATATGCCAATACTAAGAATAGTGCAGGGTAAATTTTATAGTTTCCTACTAACATCACAAAATACCCAAATCTTGGACGTAATAGGGCTATCACACTGGCATTAATCATCAGAAAAACAAAGACCCCAAACAAAAATGATTGCCTTGGATTGGCAGGAAGATTAGGGAAAATATACCTGCCGTGGCTGGTGTCTCCACCAGACATTTCTTGCTGTGGACTGGTGGTAACACCAGCCACGGATGATGCAAAATACACTTGTCTTACTACTTTCCAAGACCAATTTATACAAAAACAAAATAAGCCAAAACCCATGATTGTGGGTAAAATAGACCGAGTAACAATTTCTTTATTTTGGAAAAAATCGAACGAACCGCCCAAAAAAGTAAAGAAACCAAAGAAACTTTCGTGCGGATTTTGTTTGAAATAATCTAAACCTGTATTGTTCGCTTTATTGTCGAAACCGTAGAAATACAGCCATACCGAAATTATCATTAGCACCAACCAAATTACCAAGAATTTATAGCGTTTTTGTAGCCCCAGAATTGCCCCACCTGCCAACCAAAAGAACATTCCGTTACTCATGGAAAATGTACAGAGCAAGATAAATAAAAATGCCCAAGCGTCTGATTTTGAGGAATTTAACGAAAGAAAATATAGACTCAGGAAGCCAAAAAATAAAACAGATTCGTGTTGCCAAGCCGTGATGACCCAGTTACTTGTAAGATAATATTGTGGTTGAAAAAGAAATAATCCAACGGGTAAAAAGAATAGAATGGGAAGGTTTTTAGGTTGAAAATTTTTCCAGAAAATCCAGAAAATCCCTGTTAAAAAAAGATTTGCTGCCAATATTAACCAACGCATATTTAGTTCCCCCGTCAGTTGGTAGCACAACACCGCCGCAGATTTTCCTGATAACATTCGGTGTTCGTTATTGGGGCGAAAAAGTTCAAGAAAGCCTTCTGTAAAATCTGCCTGAATCCATTTCACGACTGTCCCAGGGAATTCTTCAACGTCATCAAACCACGGTACATTTACGGCATATCGAAACAATAAACCCCAGAAAATAATCAGGGGTAGCAGCACAACAAGATATTGCCAACGGTAGTTTTTGAGCATTTAAAAATTAATTTTTTCTTGAACTATATACTCTGGACGGTTCTTGATTTCGTCAAAAATATTACCTAAATATTCGCCCAAAACGCCAATCGTGAGCAGTTGTACACCTCCGAAAAATATCACAGCAATTACCGTAGAAGCCCAACCTGGAACAAGCGTATTTGAACGAAAAAGTAAACCTGTAATTACCCAAATTGCCAAGCCTAAACCTACCAGAATGCTCAAAAAACCCATTGTGAGGGCAATTTTGAGGGGTTTTTTGCTAAAATACAAAAGACTGGTGGACGCAAATTTGAGCATTTTCGAGAGCGGATATTTGGTCTCACCCGCAAAGCGTTCCTCACGTACATAATACATGGGTACTTGCTTGAAACCAATCCAACTGATTAGCCCTCTGATGTATTTATTTTTCTCTGGTAAACTCTTAAATGCCTCAATAACCTGTTTGTCAATTAGCCTAAAATCGCCTGTATCAACGGGTAGTTTTACATCAGAAAGAGAGTTGATTGTCCGATAGAATAGTCTGGCTGTCAGTAACTTAAACCATGTTTCCCCCTTGCGTTGTTGCCGAACGGCATAGACTACATTGGCGTTTTCACGGAGGTGAATTTGAATCATTTCTGGAAAAAGCTCAGGCGGGTCTTGCAAGTCAGCATCCGTGATAATAGCAATATCTCCCTGACAAATTGAAATCCCTGCCGAGACTGCTGGCTGATGCCCAAAATTTCTGGAAAAAGACAAAATCTTTACCTGTGCATCTTTCTGGGCAAAACCTTTGAGGATAGCCAATGTTTGGTCACGGCTGCCATCATTAATAAAAATAAGTTCATAGCCCTTTGCCCCAAGCCCTTGCATGGTTTCCGAAATACGTTTGTAGGTATGTTCAATAACCGATTCTTCGTTGAAAGACGGGATAATTATTGAGACAAAAAGGTCTTTGAGTGGGAGCATTAATGCTTATTGAGTTGGTTTTATTTATTTTCTTCCTTCAAAATTATCACTTTCTTGCCAAAATACGTGGCATAACATCTATTCCAAAGGTGTTTTTCAGTATTTTTTATTTCATCAAAATACAAAGTCGTTGGTTTATGCTTCAGAGGTGCAATATAAATAGTATCGGATTTGGCAGTTCGGATGTATTCATAACGAGCAAGCATTTCTTGGTC
>JAAFJL010000290.1 GCA_013298865.1 Cytophagales bacterium
TTATGTTTCTTCTGGAAAGGATTTTGCTGAAAAAGCCAAGCAAGAAGCTCAGGCAATTCAGCAAGAAATGGAAGGCTATCTTAGTAAATATCTTTAATCTTACCGCAAAAATTATTTACCACAAAGCAACAAAGGACATAAAGTTTTGAATCTCGGAGTATTTTAAGGAATGGGAAATTAATAAAGTAACATTCTTAAGTAGCATTTAATTTAGAGATTAAAATAACCCCAATTTTTATGGAAATTCCCAATATCATCGCCCCGCCACCTTGGAATTTAACTGGCAAGGCTTATATTTTCTTGTACAAGTTTTCTAAAAACTATGTTCAAGAGAATGCTTTTCTGCAAGATTATCAGAAATCCAGATTTCTTGGATATTTCGGAACGGTTATGTTGGTTAATTACGAATCCTCGCCAGTTGGACCTTACAAAGAACTTTTGTTTATCCCTGGCTTATTCACTTTTGATTGGAAAAAGGTCTATTCTATTTCAAAAATCTATGTTTCCACTTACGAGAGTGTCTATAATGGTATCGAAAATTGGGGTATTCCAAAAGAATTAGCAGATTTTGATTGGAATGATGATGATATAAAAGTTTCGGTAGGAAATGAGGAGATATTTTCTGTAAAATTGAAATCAAGATTTTTGAAATTCCCCATCACAACTTCATTGATTCCATTAACTGTTGTCCAGAAATTAAGACGAGATTTGATTACTACAAAACCATCTGCGAAAGGAAATGGGCAGTTAGCGAAAGTTTTGAGCATGAAAGTGAATCCCAAATTTTTCCCAGATTTATCAAAGCAAAAACCTTTATTGGTTACAAAAGTCAATAGTTTTGAGATGATGTTTAATATCCCCACAATTCAAAAAGATTATTTTCCATCATGAATTTGACCAATAAAAATATCATCTTGACAGGGGCAACTTCTGGCATTGGAAAATCATTGCTTGAACAATTATTATTTTTTGATGAAATTACAATAATTGCTGTTGATATTAACCCAATAGTATCTGATAATCAGAAGGTTATCTCATATAGGTGTGATTTGACAAAAGAAAACGAAGTCGATAAACTATTTGATTTTGCTAAGGAAACTTTTAGACAAATTGATGTTTTTATTGCCAATGCAGGATTCGCCTATTACGAACAACTAACAAAACCCGATTGGGGAAGAATTGAAAGAATTTTTCAATTGAATGTATTTTCTCCGATGTATAGCTACCTGAAAATGAAGGAGTTGAACGTTGGTAGAGAATATGGTGTAATTATCACAGCTTCGGCAATGGGGAAAACTGCCATTCCTGGCTATGCACTTTATGGGGCAACAAAAGCAGCTTTAGACAGGTTCGAGGAGGCAATTGTTTATGAACCACAAGATTTGGGCTATCTCGGATTAGTTTATCCGATAGCAACGAAATCGAATTTTTTTGCTAATTCTACTCAAAAACAAGTAGCGAAAATTTCTGTCCCCGTACCTTTTCCCTCACAAACGCCTGATGAAGTTGCAAAAGCTATCATCAAAGGAATTCAAGGAAATAAAAGGCATATTTATCCTTCAAAATTTTATCAGGCAATGCGTTTTGTACAATGGATTAGCGAAAAAATGGTAGTGCCTTATCAAAAATATTACGCCAAAGAATTTAAAAAATGGATAGGTAAAGGATGAGCAATTGCTTATTTTAACGTAACAACTTATTGACTTAAAACTTAACGACTTTTTTGATGGAACTTACTCTTGGTACTCCCGCACTGTTATTTTCAACGGTTTCATTGTTAATGATTGCCTTCACGAACAGATTTGTAGCTTTAGCTTCATTGATTCGAGAATTGCACGAAAAACACCAGCAAAGCCCTAATGATACTTTTGTGATACAAATTCAAAATCTTCGTTTACGGGTTAGGCTCATTCGGAATATGCAAATTATCACAGTAGTCAGTTTATTGATGAGCGTGATATGTATGTTTCTGCTCTTTATGGGAAACGAATATTTAGCTCGTTGGTTTTTCGGTTTAGCCATCATTTTACAGTCAATCGCTTTATCTCTTTCTGTGTGGGAAATCAGTATTTCCACGCACGCATTAACGATAGAATTGTCGGATATGGAAATTTTTGAAAAAAAATAAAAATAACTTTTTTGTAAAAGTGAAGGAATGACGTGATGAATAAATTATAATTGAGTCTGATGATTTCAAGAGGGCTGTTTTAGAGGTTTCTTTAAAAAATGCAAAAAAATTATGTGACTACTAAACAGTATTACCGTTTAAAGAATGAAGTAAGAACAAACATTATAGCTCAAAAGAGGGCGGATATGTCAAATAGGTAACAAGAATCTTTGGCGGAAGATAAATTTACCAAATTTTATGTGATTGTTTACTTGGCGGAGAAAACAATCACTGCACACAGCCTTAGTAGAATATAAAATTATTAACCCCTTAGCGTTGGCGGACACTAAGGGGTTTTCTTTTGGCATTAATATTGTAAAAGGGCTTTTATACGTAGAATGAGTACTTTTTTGCTCGTTATTTTCTTTTGAAGTAATGAATATTAAACTTGCGAAATATTAAAAAACCCTTCATAGCTTTGACTGTCAGTACTTTATAATTAGTTGACTCAAAACTTTCCTCTAACCATATTATCTGGCATAAAAATTGCTGTAATATTAGTATAAAAGCACATTCCGCCAGATGATGATTTTGAGAACTATATTCTAATTCCTCTCAATCACCCTCACCAAGGTCTCTGGCGAGACAACTTCCCTAAGTAGCCCAATTATATAATTTATCGGATTTGACTTTCAAAGCTGTGTGATTTAATCTTGCACAAGCTCAGAAATAGATTATGAAATTAATCTTTCATGATCGTATGCGGAACCGCCATTCTGCGGTGATGACATTGCCGCCACTTTGTCATCACATTTTTACTTAATAATTAAAGTGAAAACTTATAACACACTGTTAATCAGTATATTAAACAAAATAACATTGCCAATTTTAATCAATTATTTATTTAAAGATTTATCACTAAAAATGCAATCGCCAAAGCAAGAGCAATACAAACTAATTGTCTGAGAAATACTTTTCTCCGATTAGCTTGTATTGCTTTTTGTTTTGAATAATACCTTTATTTGATTTCACAATATTAAAAATAACTACTTAGGCGGATTGCGTAAAGGCTCGGAGCATTGCACCGAGTCTTTATTTATTGTAGCCATTCCAGTTTTCCTCAATTTAGTATCTATTCATTCCCGCAGAAAAACCATTTTTTAGAAGATTGGTTATGAAAGCATTTTTCATGGGTGTGTACGCATAAGTCAAATTTAGTGGTCAGTATATTTCCGCATAAGGCTCTGTCTTATTGAGCATTAGTGTAATTCTTTGAAAATTTATATAATCAATGTATCTACACTAATTATCTTTTGGTAACTTTGTATTGTTAAGTTACTCAAGTAGCACAAGTTATGGCGGTAATAAATGTGAAAAAGTAGCTTACAAGACATTAGATTTCAACTATGGCGGTGGTTGTGATTGTTTAAATAAACT
>JAAFJL010000291.1 GCA_013298865.1 Cytophagales bacterium
ATTTAAACCCGTAAGTGTAAGACTTTTATCCGAAATCAGAAATCAATTAGCCAGAGAATTTAAAATCACAATAGGTTTGCAAATGATTAATAATGAACTCATTAGCCAAATAAATACCTTAGTTTCTAAAAATGTAGGAACCTGTAATTTGACCGTTTCTGTCTATGACCCAGAAGAAAAAATTGAAGTAACCATGATTTCAAGAAAGAATAAAATCTCACCAAGTAATGAGCTTTTGGATGTTTTGAAAGGGATGGGTGGGGTTAGTTATAAGTTGAATTAGGGTCTTGCAATTTTCAAAAAAATATACTTTTATGTTAAATCTACTTCAATTAATTCGAGATACAAATTATCAAGAAATAATCAATATTTGTTCAAAATTAGACGATTCAAAACGTTACGAAACAATTGATTATTTGAAATCTCTGGATTTAGATAAGGATATTTTAAAAATTGATGGAAATAATTTAGAAGGTGAAGAAAGAAAAGAGTTTTATAAAAATCGAGCAAAAGTTTATAATTGTTTTCATTTTGCTATGATTGGGTGTACAAGAAATTATGGAGACATTGAGAGGACAGAAAACCCTGTTAATAATTGGTATTTTAACTCGCTTACTAATCTTTTCGCATCATCGAACTATGAGGCATTGATTCAATTTTATTCACTTTATCCACCTGATTATTTGGATAAATTTCTTGCTAAAATAACAAAAGAGCGGTTCAACAGAATTGATTTTAAACTTCTTTGGAAATTTTATAAAAAAGGGTGGGTGACTTTTAATGAAGAATTATTTTTGAGAAGCCTGTTGACTGTTCATATGTTTGATAGAGATACTCAAACAGATGCTGATTTCCTTTTTGAAAATCCTCAATCTATTAAAAAGGTTTTATTATCTTTTTACAAACATGAAATGCCCATTTTAGACATCTCTAAATGGAATGCGAGAGAAGGGTTTGTTTGCAAGAAAGTTTGTGAGTTTTGGACAGAAGTTTTTGTTATTTTGTTAGAAAAAGGGTTTGTATTTGAACGTGATATTATTCCCAATCTCCTCAAATCACTTCTCCATCATTGGAAAAAACCGCATTTAGACTGGCACGTAACAATTTTGGAATTATTTAACCCAACACAAGAAGAGTATTTGGCAAATCAACACGTACTTTTTGCTATTTTGGGAACAGGTAATCCGAGTCTCATTAATTTTGCAATCAATAAAATTCATACGCTCAATGGTTTTGAAGAATCAAATTTTATAGATAATTTTTCTTTGATTTTCACTAATGAAAAATGTGCAAAATCCATTTTAATTGGTTTAAACATTACCGAAAAAATCCTTTCAAAAATTACTATTGACTATTCTGAGAACTTAGGGCTTTTATTGATGCAATCTGATGCGAAAGTTCAAGAAAAAGCCGCTTCTTTGCTTGTGAGATTTTGCAAAAAAGAGAATCTTCAAGAAATTGCTTTGCCTTATTTGCCTTATCTAAAACACAAGACCAAAGAAATTCTATCAGTTTCAGAGATTCTGATTTCAGATGAAATTTTACTAAATACCGAAACTGACAAACAGCATAAAGAAGTAAAAATTCCTAATACTTGGAATGACTTATTTTACTACCTCGGAACGTGCATCAAAACAAAATCCCCACTTGATACGGACTTGTTTTTTGAAGGTTTAAATCAATTGCAAAATGATATTCCTTTGGATTATGTGAAACAATTGCAGCCCTTCACGAAACAATTAACCAATAAATTTTGGAATGATGATATTACAAGATGTTTATGTCTATTTGTTGAAGCATGGACGACCAATACACAAATGAAGCCTCAAAAGGATTTCAACACAATACCTTTTTTATGGAATAAATGTGATTGGATGATTCAAAAACTCAATGAAAAAAATAGTTTACCACTCTTATCAACTCCTACACATGAACCTTTTTATGTTCATCCTAACATATTGATTGATAGATTATTACTATATGAAGAACATAAAACACTACCGTATTTAGAGGATTTGATTGTGGCTTGTAATAGACTGATGTTGGATAAAATAGACACATCATCCCTTGAATTAGTAAAGAAATTAAAAGGAAGCTACTCCAACGCACTTCAATATTTTTTTGGGGTGTCAGATGTAGTAACGCCAACGGAAATAGACTTACCCCTTTGGACTCAGATGACAAGAATCAAAAAACCCAATCAAGAATTTTCGATTTTTGAAACTACAAAAGCAAAAGAAATCCCTTCGGTTACAAAGCCTTTTTATTTGAATTTTCACATTGAGAATGATTCTAATATTTGGCAACGAATGATTTTAGAAAATAACTGGAATCATTCGTGGTATAATAAACAAACGTCTCCCAAAATAGATTTTATTTTTTATAATTCAGCTCCGACAAATTCAGGTTCAAGAAGCACAATTGCTTATCAACTAAGTTTAAATCCACATTACATTGATGGTTTATTATGCAGGTATATTCCAAGTAACGCATCATACAATGAAGTAAACGAATTTGAAAACTGTACAATCCCACTTCAATTCTTATTAGAAAACGAACTAAAAGTTTATCATAGCGGATGGATATACATTGCAACTTGTTTGATTTTTGAAAAGAAAATTTCAAGAGATTTAGCTGCGGAGTATATCCAAATAGCTCTGATACAACGCAATGAAGACTTGTCTTATTTGGCAGAAGTAATTGGGAAATTAATTGCCCAAAAATATGCTCCAATCAATCGTTTGATTGAATATTTTGATAAACCGTTCGTTGCAAAGTCAATTCAATTGTTTCAGCATTTGGTTTTAGAGAAGTGTATAGAGCATTTTGATATTGAAAACCTGCCAACTAATAGTAAGAAGATTTTTACATATTATGAAGAATGGACTACATCACTAAATTTAGAAAAAGATAAATCTCTCTTAGATAAATTCAAATAAAATTCAATCACTAATTCAATGGATAATAGTTACAACGAAAAAGAACGATTTATCCCCATCATTTCAGATTATGGGCGGTTCGACGTTTCGATTTAAAGTAACAATTGGAAATGAATCTGATACAAGATTTTTGAAAAAAACATTACAAGCACTCGTTAATTCGCCTATTCCAATTCGTGAAGTAACTTTTGTAACGAATGAAGTAAAAGGAATCACAGTTGATAGTCGAGGAAGTATATATGACTTATCTTGTGTGGATGAAAATAACAATCATTTCATTGTAGAAATGCAATTGACTTCAGAGATTTGACAACTTTTTTGAAAGTTGTCAAATCTAATTCCTATCCTATTTTCAAGTCCAACCTGATTTTCTCTCAACAATTCCGTAATTTTGCATCTTGTTACAATAAATTATCGTATGAAAAAGAAAGTCGAAATTCTTGCTCCTGCCAAAAACCTTTTCCAAGGTATGGCTGCTATTAATGCTGGTGCAGATGCTGTTTATATTGGTGCTCCTCAGTTCGGGGCAAGGTCAAATGCGACCAATTCTCTGGAGGATATTGCCGAGATGGTAAAGTATGCTCACCTTT
>JAAFJL010000292.1 GCA_013298865.1 Cytophagales bacterium
TTTTGTTTTATTGGGTTTAGATATTATTTTTGATTTTTTAAATCTATGAAAAAACTCATTGTAGCTTTCCTCTTTCTTTCATTTTTCAGGTGCTTTTCTCAATCTGCACCATCAAATCTTCAAGGTGATTACCTTAACATTTGTCCTTCAACTTCAATTTTTGATGATACTTTAGGAGTACTTACTTTTGAAGAAGTTCAAAGAAAATCCTTCATTCCGCACACGAATCAACAATTCATTTTTCCGTTTTCAAGTCACGTTTTTTGGATTAAGTTTAACATTAAAAATCAAGATTTGACCAATAATGATTGGGTTTTTGTATGGGACAATGCTATGGTTGAGAACTTAACTTTTTTTATACCTCAACCCGATGGGAATTATAAATTAGTCCAAGAAGGATGTTTGGTTTATAAAAGTAAGAACAGATTTGCCGAGAATACTGTAAGTTTACCATTTAAGACCTTCGACAACAAGGTTCATACCTATTATGTAAAAGTTCAAAGTCAAAGAGGACACCAGGCTGATTTTGAAATTTATTCAGCTAACAAGTTTTTAGACCATAAACTCAGTTCTTTCAAGAACGAAGGCTTCATGAATGGTCTTTTTGCTTTGAGAATAGTTTATTTGGTTTTGCTTGCTTTTTTTGTCATAAAAGATAGAACTTTTCGACAGTACTCTATTCTTACAATTTTTCGTTCAATTGGATACTGGGGAATTCTTGGCATTTTAGGGGCTTCAATTACCACTAATACAAAATTGGCATTACACATCAACCAACAAGCCTATTATCTGATGCCCTTGTGGTTTTCGATTGTTTTATATTCTTTCCTTGAAATACATCGTTTTCCTAAGTTTTTACAAATAGTATTAAAAATTATCCCTTTCACTACAGTTTTTTTGTGTTTAAACATTATCATTTTCTACAAATGGTACTGGTTGAAAGCTGCAACAATACTATACGTTTTTTCAATATTTTTCATTGTTTTATTGTATGGAATCTCTATCGTAAAAAAATATAAGGTCGAATGGGCATATTCTATTCCTTTTCTGTTAGGTATTTGTAGTAACGTATATATTCCAGCACGTTTATTGGGTATGAAAGATTTTCCTGGGAGTGGTCTTTTTTCAGCCACATTATTTATAGCAGAGATTATTGTTTTTGGCTTATTCTTGGGAAGGATTATTCGGAACTATGAAAAAAATCGAATTATTACTGACAATGAATTGATGTTTAACAAAGAACAAGCATCAAAACTTAAAGCTCTGGATTTAGCTAAAAATAACTTTTTTACGAATATTTCTCATGAATTTCGTACTCCTTTGACGCTGATTTTAGCTCCCATCGAAGACCTAATCGGAAAAAATCCGAACAACAATGTTTATAAAGTTATTCAACGAAATGCCAATCGTTTGCTTGATTTAATCAATCAGTTATTGGACATCAGTAAATTGGAAAATGGTCAAATGAATGTTGAGTATGAAAAAACGGATTTAGTAAGGTATTTCAGGACGCTAACAAGCTCTTTTTTGTCCATGGCTGAAAGCAAAGGAATCACATTTGAATTTAGTCAGGATAATAAAAACGCCATTGGAATGATTGACAAGGATAAGGTAGAAAAAATCATTTCCAACCTTCTTTCTAATGCTTTTAAGTTTACAGAGAAAGGCAAAAAAGTAAGGGTTGAGGTTTTGTATCAATCTGAAAATCAAAGTGTTATTGTAATTATCAAAGACGAAGGGATTGGGATTTCTAATGAAAAAATTCTTAGAATTTTTGATAGATTTTATCAAGTTGATGACACTCGAAACCGTAAATACGAAGGTACAGGAATCGGTTTAGCTTTGGTAAAAGAACTCGTGAATGTTCTTGATGGAACGATAAGAGTAGAAAGCCAAGAAAATATTGGTACAAGTTTTTTTGTGAATCTCCCCATCAATGATTTGATAATTTCAACCGAAAATATCAGTACAGGCCATAAAGAATTTAGTTTAAAAAACTCTAAGCAAACGGATAAAATTGAGCCTAAAATTAATGAGTTTATCCTTCAAAAAAATGATATTGAAAACATTATTCTTGTAGTAGATGATAACGAAGACATCCGTGAATACATAAAGAGTATTTTTGAAAATTCTTATCAAATTATTGAAGCGTCAAATGGTAAAAAAGGGTTAGTTAAAGCCGTTGATATTACTCCAACTCTCATAATTAGTGATTTAATGATGCCAGAAATGGATGGTTTTGAGTTCTGCAAGACATTAAAATTAGATGAAAAGACTTCCCATATACCTATCGTTATGTTGACGGCTAAAGCAAATACAGAAAGTAAAATAGAAGGCTTAGAGTTGGGTGCAGATGATTATTTATTAAAGCCATTCAACGCTACTGAGATACAAGTAAGGGTGAAAAATTTAATTGAAAAACAAGAAAAACTGAGGCAATATTATGCTCAAAAAACGATAGATTTGAAACCTACAGAAATAAGTGTGAGTTCAAAAGAGGAGGTTTTTATGAAAAAAGTAATTTCAATTATTGAGCGAAACTTGAGTGATAATCAATTTAGTGTTGAACAATTTTCTTTAGAAATGAACATGAGTCAATCCCAATTAGTTCGTAAATTGAAAGCACTTACAAATCTTACAGCTAACGAATTTCTGAGAGATTTTAGGCTTCAAAGAGCTGCTGAATTATTTGAAAAAAAATCTGGTACGGTTTCAGAAATTGCATTTCAAGTTGGTTTTGAACACCTTTCTTATTTCTCAAAAGTTTTTCAGGAAAAATTCAAGAAACTTCCAAGCGAGTATTGAAAAATATTGTTAAAGTATGTTTAAGCCTCAGAAATGAGGCTTTTTTTTGACATGACTAAAATGTGCTAAAGATTGCCTATTTTATGTTAACCCTTCTGAAGATAATAAACCCAATTTTGTATCAAAATTTTGCATAACTTAAATTACTTTTTTCAACACACCATAATAATTTTATCTATCACTAACACTTAACCACTAACACATCATTTTTAGAAAAATTTAACAAAAACGAGCAAATAGTTTTTCAAATCATCTAATAGTTCAACCATATTTCGAAATAAAATTGGGAGAAACCTGACCACAGAAATCTCCCAATTTTTATTAGATTTTAATAATAACCCTGTTGAACTAAATCTGACCTTTGCAAATCACTTTTTTTCAATAACCCGGACTTCTATATACTTTTGGCGGAAAGTATTACAAGCGGATTAGACAAACAGGGAGGAAATCTTCATACAAATTTTCTCCCTCTAATTCTGCCTCCATTCATTTTCTTCAATAATTATTCTTCTTGTCTTACCAACCCTTTCAAAAATAAATTCGTATAATTTAAGGATAATCAATTTTTCAATAAATTTTCAAAAATGAAAAAACTTCTCCTTTTATTTCTCTCTATTTTTTT
>JAAFJL010000295.1 GCA_013298865.1 Cytophagales bacterium
CATCCTTACATTTTATTTTTATTTTAGATTGATTCATTTTGCCAAACGATTGTTTGGTAAAACAAGCAAAAAAAATCCAATCATGCAAATAGATTGGATTTTTTTTGAGGAACTATTGTCTGAGTCAAATTTATTGACGCCCCTATGAGACCTCAGCTCCCTTAATGAGAAACAGAGATTTACTCACGCTCGAAAATTTTCGAGCGTGAGCGAGGGGTTCAGGACAAGCGGAAAAAATTGATAATTGTTTATTGCTAATTGATAATTGTACCCATCACATTCCAACCTTTGGTAGTATTGGTAAACCTTCGTTGCCGTCTTCGCTAACTGCCTGAACTGCAAAGAAATAGTGATCTTTTGAATATGGAAGTACGATGCCGTTTTTGGTCGTGAAAATCTTTTTTTGCCAAAATGGTTGGTAGGTTTCTCTCACTAAAACGTAATAGCCTTTTACTTTGCCAGTCTTGGGTGCTTGCCAAAAAAGAGTGCTGGTATTGGTCAGATTTTTGGTGTCAATGGTTACGTTTTGGGGCGTAGCTGGGGCTTTTGCCAAGTTGGAAAGCGTAGCTAAATTCATGGCGGTGTTCTTGCGGAGGTATTCAAAATCCATAAATTCGGCTAAATCTCCGTAACGAATGCCCTTTTCGGTGCGGACATCTTGGTGCTGATGTTCGTAGTTTTCGTTCATTTCCGTAATCCTAACTGCCGCAAAACCTCGGTTCACAAAGGGCGTATGGTCGCCCCCACGCAAGAAACGGTCATTTCTATACACCATCACAACTTCCAGATTGTCCACATAACGCTCACCGATTTCTTTGGCATAACGTGCTACCTGCCGAGCTTTTCCATCATTTTCTTGTCCGAGGTTACGAATACTCGATGCCCGTTTTTCGATTTCGTAAATCGGCAAACCTTCACTAAAAATCCTGATACGAGTGTTGTCTATAATATTGGTTTCGTTAGAATTGTTCGAACCACAAATATCATTGTTCAAAATGGCTTCGATATTCCATTTTTCATCAAATGCTTTTTGTGAAAGATAATCCGCCCCCAACAAACCTTGTTCTTCACCACTAACTACCAAGAAAATCACGGTGGCAGGGAACTTAGTTTTCGACATAATTCTTGCCAATTCAATCACTACTGCCGTTCCAGAACCATCGTCATTTGCTCCAGGGGCATCTTTTTCCCTATCCATCACATTAGAATTCCTACTGTCGATGTGTCCAGAAACCAAGAAAATTCTATCATCGGTTGGGTCAGTTCCTTTCAGAATTCCCATCACATTCCCGATTTCCTGCTCTTTGTCAACTCGTTTTCCATCGGGTTTTAGCATCCAATTTTCGATTTTGGCAGTCATTCTTCCCTCAGAATTTTTGGCGAATTCTTGGAAACGCCCCAAAACCCAATTCCGAGCCGCCCCGATTCCCTTCTTGGTATCGGTGGTTGTACTAAGTGTACTACGAGTTCCGAAAGTGACTAATTTGTTGATATGAGCCTTTAAACTGTCAGACGAAATTTGGGCTACCATTTCTTCAATAACGGGGTCACGCTGAATAGTTTTCTGAGCAATTCCCTGAAAAACAGAGAAAATTAAAATGAGAATAGTGATTTTTTTCATTGATTATAGTTTTTGTTTTTGAAGCAGTTTAAAATTAATTTGCTATCTTTAAATTACACCTTTAAGGAATGATTTTTAAATATACCCATAAAAATTTCAGTCTGAAAATGTAAGTGGAACGTGGCAGAATGATTGAACACGTAAAAGATTATCATACTGCCATGACCGACCCTTGGGATTTGCCCCACGGCGAAAACCTGAGCGTGGAAGAAATGAAAGATTATCCCATTCATGAACGTACTGGTTTCACTGCCACAGAGTCAACTAAGCACCTTTTTACGAAAGATGTGGATTTTCCGTACGTCGAAGAAAAGCGTTTTGATTGGATTCGTTCTTGGCAAGTAGGCGGTAAATCTCTCACATGGGGGCGAGTGTCCTTGCGTTGGAGCGACCTTGATTTTGAAGCAAATCTCAAAGACGGCGTTGGGGTAGATTGGCCCATTCGCTACAAAGATATTGCTCCGTGGTATGCATATACAGAGAAATTTGCAGGTATTTCTGGAAGTCGGGACGGTATTCCGCATTTGCCAGATGGCGTTTTTCAGCCACCTATTCCGATGTCTTGTGTGGAGGACCATCTTCGTAAAACGCTCCAACATAAATTCACTGGCAGGCACGTCATTCATTCCCGCACTGCGAACCTCACAAAACCCACACCCGAACAGACAGCTTTGGGTAGAGGAAAATGTCAATTCAGAGACCGTTGTATGCGTGGTTGTCCGTATGGGGCATATTTTAGCTCACAATCGGCTACGCTTCCTGCTGCCAGAAATACCAAAAATCTTACGATTCGTCCGCATTCGATTGTCAATTCTATCATTTATGATGAAAAGAAAGGCAAGGCTTCGGGCGTGCGAGTGATTGACGAAGTTTCGCACGAATGGATGGAATTTCATGCCAAATTAATCTTCGTAAATGCCTCGGCTTTGGGGTCAACTTTTGTGCTAATGAACTCAAAATCAAATCGTTTCCCGAATGGATTAGGAAATGATAGCGGGGCATTGGGGCATTATTTGATGGATCATCATTTTGGCATTGGAGCGAGTGGAACTCACGATGGTTTCAACGATAAATATTATGTAGGAAGGCGACCCAATGCAATTTATATTCCTCGGTACAGGAATATTGGAGCGGACAAACGTGATTATCTCAGGGGGTTTGGTTATGAAGGTGGCAGTAGTAAAAATCATGCAGAAACCGAAGCAGAATTTGGGGCGGATTTCAAAACTGCCCAAACAAAACCCACGGGCGACTGGAACTTGGACATCATGGGTTTTGCAGAAACATTACCAGATTTCAAAAATAAAGTTACTTTGACAGACGAAAAGAAAGACAAATGGGGGCAACCACTCTTGAAAATGTCAGCCGAATTTGGTGAAAATGAGCGAAAAATGCGAATCGACATGGGCAATGATGCAGCCGAAATGTTGGAAGCCGCAGGTTGTAAAAATGTGGAGAAATATGACAATCAGCCTGGTTTCGGACTCAGTATTCACGAAATGGGAACGGCACGAATGGGACGAGACCCCAAAACGTCAGTCTTAAATGCCCACAACCAAGTTTGGGGTTGTCCGAACGTTTTTGTAACCGACGGAGCCTGCATGACTTCATCTTCCAACGTAAATCCATCGCTTACCTACATGGCATTGTCTGCAAGAGCCGCAGATTTTGCCGTGAAAGAATTGAAAAAGGGGAATTTGT
>JAAFJL010000293.1 GCA_013298865.1 Cytophagales bacterium
CGAAAGGGAAGGATTTCGGTAAAAAGAATGTCTTGAAGGAATTAGTAAAAATGGCTCAATCGGTAGAAATTGTGGGGGAGAAAAAAGAAGAGAAAATCGTGGATAAGTTTGAAGAAAATGAGGAATCTTTACCAATAGATTTTATACCTCTTGAAGTTGAGTCTAATCCAGTAAGTATCTCAGAACCAGTGATTTTAGTCAAAAAAGATTCAGTGAAAATCACGAAAGGAATGACTTTCCAGATTTGGGATTTCGAGAAAAAACAATTGGCAGAAGGAGTAAAAATGGTATTGAGTTCTGACCAAACTGTGTACGGAATTTCTGATGCCAACGGCTTCATGAAAATCAATGTTCCTGATGCTGCAAAAATGTTTTCGGTATCTTCCAGAGAACATAAATTTATAGAAGGGTTGACAAATTTAGTTTTCATAATTTACTTAAAAGACGGCACGCAACTCTGGTACAGAAGTGATAATTTTTGCGAAGATTTGACAACGTTGGGCGTGAGTAAATTTGGAGTAGAAGTAATGAACAAACTTGGAGGTAGAACAACACGAAATTTAGCAAAAGATAATCAAACCAATGGCGATGTTACCTACGCAGAACGACAAGCATATTGTAAAATGTTGGCTATTATTGATGGGGAAGAACATGGAAATTTAAAACCAGAAGACTTTGATAATCTGTTAGTTATGTATTCGATGATGCCCCCCAAGTCGGTAACTGCTTATGGAGAAAAAGGGAAAGATGGGGTGGTGATAACAAAGAAATTTGACAGACGAAGACAAAAAGATACGAGTAAAGAGAGGTATGTTAATATGATGCCTAACTTGGATAGATACTTGGAAAAGATGAAAAATCAATCTTCTCGAAGTCCCGTATTTTTATTAAATGGAGAGATTATTCCAGAAAATTATGACTTTGGGAGCTTAACAAAATTCAAACGAGTCTATGTTGTTTTGGTGGATGAAAATGATTTTGATAAATCTAAAATCAAAGATAATTCACTTGAAATCAGGGCTTTAACTAATGGGATTTATAATATTATAGCAGTAAATAATGATGATTTGTCTAATCAAAATAAAGAAGTTACTATTCCTTTAATTATATTGAAGCGAACTTACCTTCTGCACAAAAATGTTGTTGTGCTTTCAAGGGAAGGGAAATTTATCAAGGAAATTGTAGAAGAAGATTTTGAAAATATACCGATTTATTTGGATGGAAAGTTGGTTTCTTGGGATGAAATGGTACGTAGAACTGGGAATGAAATTGGAGAAACGAAAATCTTGAGAGGAGATGCCGCTAAAATACTTCCAGAAAATACACAAAAGAGAGAAACTATTATTGTTATTAAAAGTAGCAACTTTGGTTGGGAAAAATTGCTTTCAAAAATGAAAGAGCTGACCGAGAAAAAACACACTTTTTATCTCTTTCCTACATGGTCTGTTGGCAATAAAGGACCTGAGCGTTTAGAAATTCAGGTTATCAATAAAACCAATATGGGAGTTGATATTTTTAACATTGATTTCGAGCAAGACCCCGTATTAATTGTTGATGGGATAAGATTGCGAAGTGGTAGTGTTGTAACCCGCAATATCAATCCAGAAAGTATTTCAACTTTAGAGAAAATTTCACCCCAAAAAACAAAAGAACGTTTCAATGAAAGCTCTGCTACTGGAGCTATCGTAATTAAAACTAAACACTTATGAAAAAATATATTTTATTGATTATCAGTGCATTAGTGCTGATAAATTGCCAGAATGCTAAGCCTATTATTGATGCTCAGGCTCAAATTAGTCGGTTAGAAAGACAACTCGCTACCGAACGACAAGATGGTATTGAACTGAATGGAATCAAGAACGGAATTCAGAGCCAGTACAATAAAAGAAGCGATGATTATGTGAAATGTAATGAGAATAATACGATGACAATGGAGACTTTGACCAAAAATTATGATGCTCTTTTGGCAGATTTTACGAAGTTGCAAATTGCCTATAAAACACTTTCAGAAGCCCACGAAGTACAACAACAAAATGCTTCATTAGCGATTCAGTCTTTGGAAGAAAGAATCAGAACTTACAAAATACCGACTCGTGGGAGGATACGTAGGGCGAATTAGCTGGCTCAAAATCGAAGTGAATTTGTTTTCGATTAGAGGTTTGTTAATAACATTCGGAGTTTTTTGTGTAATTTTGAAGGCGTTTTTATGAAGAAAATATTCAAAATTAACTGAGAGCCACCCATGAAAAAAGTATTCTTTACCCCAGGTCCCGCCGAATTGTTCCCGACTGTCGAACAACACTACAAAGATGCCTTCGACCAGCAATTAGGGTCGATTTCTCATCGTTCTCAGAGATTCAGAGATATTTATAAACATACTTCCGAACAGTTGAAAACTTTAATGAATATTCCTGAAAGTTCGGGAATTTTCTTTACGAGTTCGGCTAATGAAATTTGGGAGAGAATCCTCCAGAATACCGTTGAACACGAGAGTTTTCACTTAGTAAATGGCTCATTCTCAAAGAAATTCTATGATTTTTCATCAGAATTGCACAAATATGCCCACAAGTTTGAAAAACCTTTTGGTGAGGGTTTTGACTATTCAGAAATTATCGTTCCAGAATATGCAGAGTTAATTTGTACAACTGCCAATGAAACGGCTTCGGGTGTACAGATGCGTCCGTCGGAGATTCATAAAACCAAAAGAGGGAATAAAGATAAGTTGGTTTGTGTCGATACGGTTTCGTCTGCACCGTACCCAGATTTGGATATGGCTTTGATTGACTCTGCGTTTTTTTCAGTGCAAAAATCTTTTGGAATGCCCGCAGGTTTGGGCGTTTGGATTGCCGCTCCGAGTTTGTTAGAAAAAGCCGAACGCATGAAAACACATGAAGGAAATGTAGGGACATATCACTCATTACCAACACTTTGGAAGAATTTCGAAAAATTTGAAACTCCAGAAACACCTAATGTAATGGCAATTTATGTTCTCGGAAAAGTTGCCGAAGACATGAATAAAATAGGCATTGATGTTATCAGAAAAGAGACCGAAAAGAAAGCAAAAGTGTTGTATGATTTTGCAGAAAAGTGTGACTTCTTAGATATTTTTGTCAAGAATCCAGATCATCGTTCTCAGACAGTTATTGTGATTGATGTGAAGGAGAAAAATGCCGCAGACATTATCAAAAAAGTACAAGCAGACGTAAATATGGTCATTGGGTCGGGCTATGGAGATTTCAAGGCTACTCAACTCAGAATTGCCAATTTTGCAGCAGTAAATATGGAACAAGTAGAAACACTGATTGAAGCAATTAAGCGAGTGTAGGATTATTTTGTTTGGAATTTGAGAGGCATAAAAAATGGAAATTTCTATTTTTTATGCCTCTTTTTTAT
>JAAFJL010000294.1 GCA_013298865.1 Cytophagales bacterium
TTTGTGGACTGTCGAACGTTATCATCGAAGGGTAAGGATTTGTCCGTCGCCAATAAGTATAAATTGCTCTCCGATATTGGTTTTCTTTCGTTTCTTTACGCCACGCACCATCAGTTGGGTCGGGTGGGCGAACACTTGGTCCATACATTTCATGGTTCAATAAATTGCTCACACTCAAAGCCTGGTCTCTTATTTGTTCTGACGAAAGCCGCACCCTTGGTCCACGAGCCAAAAGCAAATTTCGAGGGTCTTTCTGTTGCAATTCCTTAGAAATTATATTCGATTGTCTGTACGTTGCCGACATAACCATTGACTTCAAGAGACTTTTTACGCTCCATTTTTTCTCATTCATAAAATTGACAGCCATCCAATCTAACAATTCTGGATGCGTTGGTTTCATTCCCATGCTTCCAAAATCTTCTAAGGATTCCACCAAACCAATGCCAAAAAGTTGTTCCCAAAAACGATTCACAATAACACGTGCAGTCAGAGGGTTTTCTTTGCTAACCAGCCATTTTGCCAAATCAAGGCGATTTTTATTACTATTTTGTATGTTAGGTAGCGATTTTGGCACATTTGGCTTGACTTCAATACCTTTCAACATCCAATTTCCTCTCGTAAAAACGTGCATTTTTCTGGCTCTGGAAGCTGAACGTTCTGCCATTATTGGAGTAGCAATTGCCTCTATTTCAGCTAATTTTTGCAATGAATCTTGCAGTGCTTTAGGAAAATTATTTTTGATTGCCGTTGGTGATTTTAATTCCATCCAATCCAAATGGATTAAATCTGTCCAGAAGTTTTTGCCCTTTCTGAAAACCAAGAAAACATCATGTATGCCCTTGGTTGACTTTACTTTTCCTGATGAATTTGTATGCCCACTCCAACTATACCAACCAGAATTTACGGTTTTTTCACTGCATTTTGTTTCAACTCTACTAATCAATTCTCCATCAACTTTATCAATTCGCATTTCGATAAATGAATTTTCTGCACCACTTTGATAACGGTAATTTACTTCGTTGATATTGCTCAAATCTACATCCTCATAAACCACGAAAGCACCTTCGGTAGTCTGCATGATTTCCTTTTGGTTGTTCCAAAGTTCAATATGTCTGCTCGTGCTATCAAAAGATTCCGCTTCGATACGATAAAACCCTACTTTCCTGAGAAAATTCTGCCTTTTATCATCCAATAAAATATTTTTAGAATCATCAATTTTCTGAGGAAATTTTTGTTGTAACCAAGCCAAAAGTTGCGTAACATTTTTCTCTTTTTCTTTTGTAAATGAACGAAACAACGGTTTTTCATTATATAAATCTCGGTCTTGGGTATTATTGAAAAAAGCCGCTAATTGATAAAATTCTTCATGTCGAAAAGGGTCATAAGGATGACTATGACATTGCACACACGCCATTGTTGTTCCTTGCCAAACCTCCATTGTGGTTGAAACACGGTCAATCAATGCCATGTTTCTGAACTCCTCATCGTTTGTGCCACCTTCATCATTTGCCATTGTATTGCGATGAAAAGCGGTTGCAATTAATTGATTTTCAATGGTTTGAATTAACTCATTAGATTTTTTGGGTAATAAATCACCTGCCAATTGTTCAATCGTGAACTGGTCGAAAGCCATATCCTTGTTGAATGCTTGAATCACCCAATCACGATATTTCCAAATGCTTCGGTCGAGGTCTTTTTCGTAGCCTTTCGAGTCGGCATAACGAGCTAAATCGAGCCACATGGCTGCCCAACGTTCGCCAAATTGAGGAGATTTTAGTAATCTATCGACCTGTTTTTCGTAAGCATTGGGTAAAGAATCTTTGATAAAAGCATCGGTTTCAGCCGAAGTTGGGGGTAAACCTATTAAATCTAAACTCAATCGACGAAGCAATGTAGTTTTATCAGCTTCGTTCGAGGGCTTTAAATTTTCTTTTTTTAATCTTTCAAAAACAAAATTATCAATGCTATTTACTGCCCAATTTTCGCCAGTATTTGGCGGAGTAATATTTTTGTTAGGCTTAATATACGCCCAGTGGTCTTCCCATTTTGCCCCTTCGTTTATCCACTGTTCAATTTTGTTTATTTCTTCTTTACTCAGAGGCTCTTTTTCTTTGGGCATTCTTTCGTCGAGGTCGTGCGTTTTTAGTCGCTTCATCAACTCCGAATTATCTGCATCGTAAGGAATGATAGCATACTTGCCCGACTTCGCTTTGGCATAAGCCTCCTCTGGAAATAAAAGGCTAAAATTCCCATTTTTCTTTACCCCACCATGGCAAACGATACATTTTTTGTTGAAAATTGGGCGTATGTCTTCATTATAACTTATACTTTCTTTTTTGAAATTAAAATAAGAAAGCATAGCCAATATTGGAAGGGCTAAAATGACTATCCACTTTAAATTGAATGATTTCATTGAAATGAAATTTTGGAAAAAATATCACAATACTAATGTAAAAACTTCCGTTGATTCTTTTGCCCTTTTTTGTGAGTTTAACAACTGGCTGTAGAAAAAATCTACAATTAGACGCAGAATCGTCTAAGCAGATAACAAAAAAACGCCCGCTGCACCGCAACGAACGTTTCTGTAACCCTTAAACCACTAAATTTTTTCTATTTTTACACAGCCTCCAACGCCTCTACTTTCCCTTTCCGAAACCACTTATCACGAATACGCTCGTTGATGTAGTACATACATGGTACAATGACGAGTGTAAGGACTGTTGAGAAGGTCAAGCCATAGATGATTGTCCATGCTAAAATGTTCCAGAAAGCGGCACTGTCTGAACCTGTATGAATGTGCGGATTCAATTCTGTAAACATTCTTACGAAGTCGATACTCAAACCAATTCCCAAAGGTACAAGTCCTAAAACTGCCGCCGCCGCCGTTAAAATTACGGGGGTCAGACGGGTGCTTCCTGCCTCTACGATGGCTTTTTTCAGAGGATAGCCTCTTCCTATTAATTCATCGGTAAATTCTATCAAAAGGATTCCATTTTTTACCACAATACCTGCCAAAGCGATAATTCCAACACCCGACATGATGACTGAGAAGGTTTTGCCAAATGCCATAAAGCCTAAGAAAACCCCAATAAACGACAACAAAATCGTGGCGAAAATGATAATGGGTTTTGATATTGAATTAAATTGCGTAGCTAACACCAAGAAAATCAAGATAATAGCGGCAATCAATGCCCCGCCCAAAAATGCCCCTGTTTCGGCTTGTTCTTCTTGCTCGCCTCCCATACGGATTACGTAGCCATTCGGCACGTTCAATTCTTTGGTCAATTCTTCAATCTGTGGTACAATTTCGTTGGCGGTATAGCCTTGCGACACGTTTGAACTCAACGTAATCATACGTTCTTGGTTCTTGCGGTTAATCTGACTGAAAGT
>JAAFJL010000296.1 GCA_013298865.1 Cytophagales bacterium
CAGAATAAAAGAACATTAATCATTATATTTGAAGTAATTATCAACTAAACTTTTCAATCCATGAAACTAAAACTATTAGTTACACTTCTATTGACTACCTACACTTTATTTGTTCAAGCTCAGGCTTTCAAAATAGGTGATAATCTTCCTAATTATCAGTTAAAATCCGTCGTCAATTACAAGACTGATTCTCTAAATTTCAAAGATGCAAAAGGCAAAATTCTTATTATCGAATTTTGGGCAACTTGGTGTGGTGCTTGCATTCCTGCACTACAACATTTGGATGAAATAAAAAATAAATTCCCCAATGATGTATTTGTCGTAGGTATATCGGATGATTCTAAGGAAAGGCTGACAAAATTTCTCACAAAACGTGTAGTAGGCGTTCCGTTGGCATCTGAGGCAGACATGAAACTCAACGGAATGTTCGCATTTAATACGGTTCCGCATACAATTATAGCAGATAAAAATGGAAAAATCATTGCGATGACCTCGCCAAATGAAGTTACAGAAGAGAAAATAAAAGAGCTTATTGCGGGAAAAACTCCTAATTTCAAACTCAAACAAGAGAAAGAATTTGACCCTCAAATTGACTATTTTGGAGTGGATGAATCAACAGATTATTCCATTATTCAAAAATCGAGCATACAAGGTTTTCCTTCTTTTAGTAGAAGAGGTAGTGGAGTTTTTAAAGACAGAAGAATTTCTTGTGTTAATCTTATGCCACAATCAATTTTACAATTAGCATTCAAGAAAAGTTTTGAAAGCACCATAGTGAATCTACCTGAAGCAAAAAAATCTTTTACACCAGAAAATATTTATTGTTTTGACATAATCGTGAAGGAGTCCGACAAAGCTAATTTGTATAAAATCATGCAAGCAGAAGCTACAAAATTATTTGGATTAAAAGCAAATATTGAGAAGCGAGTAGTAGATGTTTATGTTTTGAAGAAGGTAGCAGATATTTTGAAAGAGTCAACGAACAAAGACTCAGATTGGTCGGCTGGAGGAGGTGGATTAAAATCTAAAAATGTAGAAATGGATGTCCTTGTAAGTTTTATTGCCAATGTAGCAGGAAAACCCGTGGTAGATGAAACCAATCTTAAAGGCAAATATGATATTAATTTTGACTATGCCGAAGAAGACCCCACTTCACTTAAAAAAGCATTGGAGTCTCTGGGCTTAAAAATCTCTAAAGAAAAGAGAGAAGTTGAAATGTTGATTATTGAGGAGTAAATACTCAAACTAAATTTGATTTGTAGATTCAACAATTTTTTGCAAAGTGCCCAAGATAAAATCTTCGTTTCCTTCAAGCATCATATCTTTTGGAGTGATAGAAATCATTGAATCTTTTAGTCTTAAAAAATGCCAACGGTCACCAGTGGTTACACATCCAAAAATAGTATCAATGTTCTTTTTATGGTTTTCATTGAATATTTTTGCTCCTACCATTTGTGCTACACATTGCCCAAATGATTCACCAATATCATTTTTCTTTGCCTCTACAATCGTAAAAATTGGAGCATCAATGAAGAGTTGATTATCGTTGGAAGAAAGAATAAAATCGCATTCTCCATTGAGTCCTTTTTTCTTATCTACATCTAAAAATTCGCCCGAAAAAACTGAAATATTATTATGATTTATTTGCTTTAATTCAACCAAAAAAGGGGAAACTAATAATTCTGACCGTGCTTTTTCACTCCCATTGGGTAAAGCAATGGCATAGCCTCGAAATAGTGTTTCTTTCAAAAGATCACTAATTTTAATTGGAGTTACATTATCAAAAATGTTTTCTCTTTCGATTTTTAAGTCAAATTTTTCAACTACTTCTTGTAAAGTAAATTTGCTGTAAGCCATTGTTTGGATTTTTATTTTAATCAAATTTAGAGATTAATTTGATGATTTCTATGTCATCTTCACTTCTTTGCCAGTTTTAGCAGCTTCAAAAATGGCTTGCATGATTTTCATATCTCTTAAACCTTCTTCGCCTGGGGTACGTATGGGGCGTTTATTCAGTATATCACTGCAAATTCCATCTAACATCAAAGTCTGATGATGCACAATCGGGAATTTCATTTCTCCTTTTGAAGTTCTGCCTTTCAAAGGTCCATAATCAAAGGCTGGAGACATTTCTAAATTACCATTTTCATAACCTACATATAGGCGTTGTACATAAGAATTGTAGGTGGTTGTGTGGTTTGAAATTGCTCCACTCGGATATTTCATTTGCCAAAACAGCGTTTCTTCAATACCCTCCACATAAATATCTGGGCGGGTTTTAATCGCTTGGGCAGTTACCGAAATGGGTTCTTCGCCTGTGGCATAACGTGCAGCATTGAGGGCATAAATCCCAACATCGAGCATTGGTCCACCACCAGAAAGTTTAGGATTCAATCGCCAAGCGTTTTTATCCCTGAGTGGAAAGCCAAAACTTGATTCCACAAAGGATACTTTGCCAAAATCTTTATCCTTTGCCAACCGCATGACTTCATTCGTAAATGGTTCATAGTGAAGCCGATACCCGATTGCCAACTGTACATTGGCAGTTTTACAAGCTGCAATCATTTCCTCGGCTTCTTTCACGGAAACCGACATTGGTTTTTCACAAATTACGTGTTTGCCCGCTTTGGCAGCTCTCAGCGTAAACTCATGGTGCATACCATTGGGCAGAACCACATAGACGACATCAATGTCTGGATTCTTAGCGATTTCGTCGAAATTTTGATAATTGTAGCAGTTTTTTGCTGGAATATTATATTTTTTTTGCCACATTTCAGCCTTTGCAGGCGTACCCGTAACGATACCCGCCAAGCGACAAAACTGAGTTTTCTCGAAAGCAGGAGCTAAATTATTAGTCGAATAATTCCCCAAACCGACCAAAGCTATACCCAATTTTCGTTCAGGATTGGCATAAGCAACAATCGGAGAAATTAAAGGCAAAGCAACAGAACTTGCCACAAA
>JAAFJL010000297.1 GCA_013298865.1 Cytophagales bacterium
AACAATAAATGACTAAAACATTGTCTGAGAATGTGTCGGATAGCATATAATTTGTTGTTTGGAAACTCAAAATTAATGCAGGATGACCATTCTTAGATTTTAATGTAGGTTACAACTTAAATTATTCTAAGAAAAATATTCAATTTTGTATGACAAGTTAATTTTGTCTTATAAACTTCTTAAAAAACTAAAATTATGAAAAAGCTCACTCACACAACACTTCTTTCTGGATTGCTTATTTTACTAATTTTTGCGTGTAAAAGTAAAACCCTTGAACCAGATTTATCAGCATTATACGAAGTAAAAACAGATGAGTTTATCAAAGCAGAGATAGATGGAAAACCATTTGACTATCGGACGGTACTAAAAACTGATTATGAAGGTGCCCTCAAAACGGGAGTAGCACCACTTATGTTTGAATGTGCAACCTGTAAGAATTATATGGCTATGCAATTTAGAACAAAAGATCCAAGTGCAACAACCCCATATTTATGGTTTATAAACATTGAAAAAGCAACAACTAATTTATTGGTAGATGATAACACACCTGTCTTCTATATAGCTTTTCTTTTGAATGAAAAAAATGATGAAACAAATTCAAATTTTCGTAATATTCTTAGTGTAAGAACAGCCGTAAACTTAGACAAATCATGGGAAGCCCCAATGGGAAATATGATTGTAAAAATAACAAGCAATGAAAACGGTAGAGTGTCAGGAACTTTCTCAGGAAAGAGCCTTGATGGAAAAATTATAAAAAATGGTTCATTTTCTTTACGATATAAGTTATAATGGATTGTGACCTTATTCACAAAAAAAGCACAGCCTATTTGATTAGTCTGTGCTTTTTTATGGAAACAGTTTGAAACTATATACTCATTGACCTACGCCACTGTACTAATCGCTTTCATCGCTCCCATTGCCTGACGCAATCTGTCGCCTACTACTTCGATTGAATGCGTACGAATTATTTTGTTTACGGCATTTAATGCTCTGTTATCCACGCCGTTATCTTTGCCTTCGTTGAAGTTTTTACCAATAATATCAGTCTCAACTTTCGTCATGAAATCTGCCAAAAGAGGCTTACAAGCATGGTCGAATAAGTAACATCCGTATTCTGCTGTATCAGAAATTACAGAGTTCATTTCGTATAATTTTCTACGAGCAATTGTATTGGCAATTAGTGGTGTTTCGTGCAAAGACTCATAATACGCAGACTCTTCAATAATTCCAGATTCTACCATTGTTTCATAAGCCAACTCCACACCAGAACGTACCATTGCTACCATCAAAAGACCATTGTCGAAATACTCTT
The DNA here is from genome assembly GCA_013298865.1 of Cytophagales bacterium. GTDB lineage: Bacteria > Bacteroidota > Bacteroidia > Cytophagales > Spirosomataceae > JAAFJL01. The sequence continues at coordinate 1,313 of JAAFJL010000297.1, forward strand.
GTTCAGCGATTTTTACCGCCCCTGCAGGAGTTTTCTCGAATGCAGTTTCACCAGTTGCGGCTCTCCAAGTCAAGAGATTTTTGTCATCATTTGCCCAATCTTCCATCATAGTTTTCGAGAAATGCCCACTCATGATGTCGTCTTGGTGCTTTTGGAACAAAGGACGCATAATAGTTTTCAATTCTTCCGAAGTCTCAAAAGCCTTGATTTTCGCAGGATTCGATAATCTGTCCATCATACCCGTGATACCGCCTTGCTTCAATGCCTCAGTGATAACTTCCCAACCATATTGAATAAATTTAGAAGCATATCCAGCATCAATTCCTTTTTCAATCATTTTGTCGAAACAAAGGATTGAACCCGTCTGCAACAAACCACAAAGAATCGTTTGTTCGCCCATTAAATCAGATTTTACTTCTGCCACAAACGAAGATTTCAATACTCCCGCACGGTGTCCGCCTGTACCTGCACAATAGGCTTTTGCGTAGTCCCATCCCTTACCTTCTGGGTCGTTTTCTGGGTGAACGGCAATCAAAGTTGGCACACCAAAACCACGTACATATTCGGCTCTAACTTCTGAACCTGGACATTTTGGAGCAACCATAATTACTGTTAAATCTTTACGGATTTGCATTCCTTCTTCCACGATATTGAATCCGTGCGAATACGAAAGTGTAGCTCCATGCTTCATTAGGGGCATAATTACCGAAACCACCGAAGTATGTTGCTTGTCTGGCGTAAGGTTAATTACTAAGTCAGCCGTGGGAATCAATTGCTCATAAGTACCGATATTAAAATTGTTTTCGGAAGCACTTTTCCAAGATTGACGCTTGCCATCAATTGCCTCCTGACGAAGCGTATAAGAAACATCTAAGCCAGAATCACGAAGATTCAAACCTTGGTTCAAGCCCTGAGCACCACAACCAACGATAACGATTTTTTTACCGATTAATGCCTGTACACCATCTGCGAAAGCACTACCATCCATAAACTCACAAACACCAAGTTGACTAAGTTTTTCTCTTAAAGGAAGAGTATTGAAATAATTTGCCATGATTAAAATTGAAGTCCAAGCCCCCTAAGCCCCAGAGGGGAACGTTGGATGTGAATAAAATTCCCCTCTGGGGTCAAGGGGCTTTACAAAGTTCTTAAAATAGTATCAAATTTTATGGTAAATTATTATTGATTTTAGGTATTTTTAATGGGTGATTAAAATAAATATTTTCAATGAAAAGATAATTATCTGTAAATGAATGGTTTACAAAAAATATTAATTGTATAATTTAAAAGAAAAGGATTCATTTTGCTATGACGTGAACCCTTGAAAATATCGTTTCTGTTATAACTACTTCAAAGCCAGCGTATCAATTCTACTTTGGCACTTTATTTTTTTCCTCGAAAATTTTGAACCATTTAGTTTAAAGTGCCAAAGCAGAACCAACCTTAAAAAACAAAAAAGGCTACCAGAAATGAATCTGATAGCCTTTTTGTTTTTATAACCAATTTATTATTCCTAAGAATTTACCCATCTTGCTCTGCGGTAACCTCCAACTTTTTGTTGTTGTTGGTCTCTTGCAGCTTGTTGCAATTGGTGTAACTCTTCTTTTGGCGTAACGGTATAATCTGCATACGCA
>JAAFJL010000298.1 GCA_013298865.1 Cytophagales bacterium
ATTGTTAATTGAAAAATATGCTTTTAGCCATCGACATCGGCAATACTGACATCGTTTTTGGAATTCATGACTCAGTCTCGTGGATTCATCAGTTTCGTATTTCTTCTTCTTTCTCCAATCGTGCTTCTGACTATGAAGCTCATTTACGATTGCGTTTTTTGGAAAACTCTCTGAAAATCAGTGATATAGATAAAGCAATTATCAGTTGTGTTGTACCCGACCAAAGAGCAGTTTTGAAAGAAATGGTACAACAAATGTTTGGTCTTGACCCTTCTGCGGTTGGTCCAGAAATGTATCATCTTTTGAAAATGGAAATACCGAGTCCCTACGAAATTGGAACGGATTTGGTCTGCAACGCCACTTACGCATATTATACCTACAAAAGCACTTGCGTAATTGTTGATTTTGGAACAGCCCTAACTTTCACCGTCGTTACAGGAGAAGGACAAATTCTGGGCGTGTCTATTGCACCAGGTTTAAAAACTGCCGTAAAAGCTTTGTTTTCAAATACTGCACAGTTGCCCGAAGTACCCCTTGTGATGCCTGATTCTGCCATTGGCAAAAACACCGTTCACGCTATACAGGCAGGGATTTTATGGGGCTATGTGGGTATGGTACGAGAGATGATTGCCCAAATCAAAAAAGAAGTTGGTCAAGATTGTAAGGTGCTGGCAACGGGCGGTCTTTCGTCTATCCTGACACCTTTGCAAGACGACTTCGACCAAGTAGATAAGTTACTGACTTTGAATGGGTTAAAGATTATTTCTGAGTTAGTTTATCCATCATAATTTTAAAATTATCTATGAGCTTTTTCAAAAAACTCTTCTCAAAATCAGACGAATCTGAGCCGTCTTCAAACTCAGAAACGCCAATCGATAATGTTGATAATTACCTCAATTTTCCTCCTGCTAAAACAGAACAAGAACTTACAGAAATGTTCGCTGGTATTGGTTTGGACAGACAAAGAAATGTACCTGATGTCATCGGGGATAGGTCTTGGGGGTGTAGTATGAACACCAAAATCCTTTCTTTTGGCAGTGATATTCATGTGCCTTTTCAAGTTTTAGGGACATTTTCGCATTCTTCGGAAACTTGGCTTTGGGCTTGGGCAAATGAAAAATCAAATGTTCCGAGCGAACTTCAAGAACAGGCTTTTAAACTGAAAAAATATGGAGAAGAAAATGACATTCAATTGCTGAGTGTCGGGCATTATGATTCTAATATCAATGAAATTCATCTAATTGGTAGCATTGCCAGTGGGATGTTTGGTTCAAGTTGTTATTATATTGCCAATTTCGGACAAGGTTCTATGCTAATGACGATTAAATCTAAAGAATTTGAAATTGAGATGAAGGATGAGTTCGTTCAAATAAGAACACAAACTTTATTTCCAGAGTTGATTTCTACTTTTGATATGAATCATAAGAATGCCTTTAAATATTATGTCCAAGCTAAAGGATATAATATTTCGGAAAATGAGAATATTGTCGTTGCAAAATTAGGCACAAACGGTATCAAGGCTACTTTTGATGAAATAGGGCGAATGCTAAAAATGGAATCAGAGGTGTAATTAGTAACGGTAAATCAAAAAAAACTGTATAAATTTTCTCATAAATTAATTATAAAAAATGATTGCAAAAGCCGCTATCGCTGATGGAAATGGCAATTTTAGCATTGAAGAAATATTGGTTGCTGACCCCAAAAATGATGAAGTTTTGGTAGAAATCAAAGCTGCTGGTATTTGTCATACCGATTGGGATTCACTCTCTTGGGGGAAGCCCATTATATTGGGACATGAAGGTGCAGGCGTTGTCTTGAAAATTGGCGAAGGTGTCAAAAACATCAAAGTAGGCGATAAAGTAATTCTCAATTGGGCAATTCCTTGCGGGACTTGTTTTCAATGTCAGGAAGGGAATCAGCATATTTGTGAGGTCAATTCGCCCGTAACGGCTGGCAATAAAGCCAACGGAGGCCATGCTCATTTGGAAGGCACTTTATTTAAGGGAAAACCGATTGAGAGATCTTTTAGCATTGGTACGATGTCTTCACATACCCTTGTGCGAGAAGCAGCGGTGGTGAAAATTCACGTAGATATGCCTTTCTCATCTGCGAGTATTGTAAGCTGTGGCGTAATGACGGGTTATGGGTCTGTTGTAAATGCTGCTAAAGTGAAAGCGGGAAGTTCAGTTGTAGTTTTGGGTACGGGTGGTGTTGGTTTGAACGTAATTCAAGGTGCAAGAATATCAGGAGCTAATAAAATTATAGGCATTGACATCAACCCTCAACGCCTTGAAATGGCAGTAGAATACGGAGCAACTCATACAATTTTAGCCGATAAAAACGATGAGGGGCTGTTAGAAGCTGCCAAAAAAGTAAAGGAAATGACGAATGGTAGAGGGGCGGATTATGCTTTTGAATGTACTGCAATTCCATCTTTGGGTGCTGCTCCGTTGGCGATGGTTCGCAATGCGGGATTGGCTTGTCAGGTGAGTGGAATTGAACAGGAAATTACGATAGATATGAACCTTTTTGAATGGGATAAAATCTATATAAATCCGCTTTATGGCAAATGTCGCCCACAAATTGATATGCCAATTCTCCAAGACTTATACGCCAAAGGGGATTTGATTTTGGATAAAATGATTACCCGTACCTACCAACTCGAAGACCTTGCACAAGCCTTTGACGATATGCACCACGGACGTAATGCAAAGGGTGTGATTGTTTTTGAATGAGTTGTTAAGTTTCAAGTCAATAAGTTTTTAAGTATTTGATTATCAATTA
>JAAFJL010000299.1 GCA_013298865.1 Cytophagales bacterium
AGCAGAAATATTATTCTGCAAAATTGAATATTTCCAAACAATATACTTCAAATTGAGATTTCAAAGATTATTTCAGAATATTATTTGGTGAAAAATACTTTCAACTTTTAACTCTATACTTTTTACACAACCCCCGAGTAGCGTGTCCATAATTTTCTCAATTCCCCAAAAAACCTTATCTTACAATCATTTCCAAACAGCCCCAAAAATCAAACTATAACTCATTGATTATGAATAAATTAATACTTTTTCTTACGCTTCTTTCTTCTTCGATTTTTGCCCAAGACAAATATACTTTGTTGCGTCCTGCTCGTGTTTTTGATGGAGAAACTATGCACGCTAATTGGCAAGTGCTTATCAAAAACCAAAGGATTGAAGCAGTAGGTGAAAAGTTGGCGATTCCGTCAAATACTGAGATTGTTGATATTCCAAACGCTACTTTGTTGCCTGGGCTGATTGAAGGGCATTCGCATTTGCTGTTGCATCCTTATAATGAGACTTCTTGGGACGACCAAGTACTTCGAGAATCTCGTGCTGAACGCATCGCACGGGCTACGGTTCATGCTCGTAAAACTTTATTGGCGGGTTTCACAACTGTCCGAGATTTGGGAACGGAAGGTGCTGATTATGATGATGTTGGACTGAAAACTGCTATCGAAAAAGGGATTATCATTGGTCCGAGAATGTTTGTGGCTGGGCGGGCTTTGGTGGCTTCTGGTAGTTATGGACCTAAAGGTTATCACTCAGAAATCACGGTGCCACAAGGGGCAGAAGAAGCAGATGGCGTAGATAATCTGACAAAATCTGTTCGTACTCAAATCGGTAAAGGGGCAGATGTTATCAAAGTTTATGCAGATTATCGTTGGGGTCTAATGAAGGACGCTCAACCTACTTTCCTGCAAGAAGAAATTGAATTGATGGTCAGGGTTGCACAGAGTTCTGGGCGGCAAGTGGTTGCCCATGCGTCCACAGAAGAAGGAATGCGGCGAGCAATTTTGGCGGGAGTCAGCACCATAGAACACGGCGACAATGGCACGCCAGAGATTTTTAAACTCATGAAAGAAAAAGGCGTTTGCCTCTGCCCTACCCTTGCGGCTGGTGATGCCGTGAGTCAATATCGAGGTTGGAAAAAAGGCAAGGAAACCGAACCAGAACGAATTCAAGAGAAAAGAAAAACTTTCAAAATGGCTTTAGAATCGGGCGTGCGTATATGTATGGGTGGCGATGTAGGCGTATTCCCGCACGGAGACAATGCCCGTGAATTGGAAATGATGGTTGACTACGGCATGAAACCAATTGACGTGCTACGGTCTTCAACCTCAATCAATGCTAATTCATTTAAAATCAAAGACTTAGGAAGTATCAAAAAAGGTTATTTAGCCGATATACTCATCGTTGAAGGTAATCCAGCAGAACAAATTTCTGATATTCGGAAAGTAAAATTTGTGATAAAAGATGGTAGTTTTGTAAAATGAGGATGCCTAATTGCTAATAGTTATGAGTTCAATTTTGGGAGTATAAAAATGTTCTGTGTTGTACATTTTTATACATCTACTCCATTGATTAAGGAAATTTTATGTTGCGAGACGAATTCATTAAATTCTTTTGTAGTAAATGTTTGGCATTCACTTTTGAATTGAAGAGATACGCTGTTTCATCCAACTCTTCAACAATAATTTTGAGGGAGGAATCCTTAAAGTGTCTTTGAATCCCCTTTAAAACTCAAGGGTTAATTCATGAGGTTTAACTTGATAAGTTGCTGTAATAATTGTTAAATTTTGAAAACGAATGTAATGATTTTAAAACTTCAATAATTCCTTTCACACCATCAATTTAAACCCTTCTCCGTGCAGATTAACTATCTGAATATTTGGGTCTTCTTTCAGGAATTTACGCAATTTTGTCACATAAACATCCATGCTTCTTGCGTTGAAATAGGTATCATCGCCCCAAACTAATTTTAGGGCATAACTACGGCTTACGGGTTGCCCGATATTTTCGCAAAGGAGTTTTAATAAAGCCCCTTCTTTTGCTGTAAGTTTCTGATTTTCAGAATTTAAGGTTAATATTTGTTTGTCAGAATCAAAACTATAATCATTAATTTTAAAGACGGTTGCTTGTTGTGTGGGAGTTAAATTTTTCTCACTTCTTCGTAAAATTGCTTGGATTCTTGCCAGTAATTCTTCCATCGAAAAAGGTTTTGTCATGTAGTCATCTGCTCCCAATTTGAAACCCTGCAAGGTATCTTCCTTCATAGATTTTGCAGTCAAGAAAACGATAGGCGTGTTTTTGCCAGACATTCTCACCTCTTTTGCCAAAGTGAAACCGTCTTTTTTGGGCATCATCACATCAAAAATACAGAGGTCAAACTCTGTAAGGACAAACTTCGAGAGGGCATCATCGCCATCCTTAGCGAGAGTAGTTTCGTAACCTTTCACAGTTAGATATTCCTGCAATAAACCTCCTAAATTGGGGTCATCTTCGGCAAGTAGAATCTTGGTCATTTTGTTAAGATTGGTTTGATTTTGTGTTATGTTTGTAAAAAAATTAATGAGCCATGTTAAGTAATCTTCAACTCGAAATACTCAAAACGTTTTCAAGACCTCTCCCCGAAAGTCAGGTCTTAGAGATACAACAGTTATTGGCAGATTATTTTGCCAAAAAAGTTGACAATCAAGTAGATGCACTTTTTGAAAGCAACAACTGGGATGCTTCAAAAGTTGATGAATGGCTTAGTGAGCATTCAAGAACACCTTAT
>JAAFJL010000003.1 GCA_013298865.1 Cytophagales bacterium
CTAATCATAATCATACAATCCCCATTTGTCCATTACTTTTACCATTCTGTCGAAATAATATTTGCCTCCTTTGTGGCAATAGCCTCTATCGCCAATGGCATAAATAAAAGTATAAGCTGCTTCTTTTTTCTCGATTCCTGCGGCAATATTTCGCTGATAGGCTTTCGCAATATCACTGTAATCTTTTTTCCATTGTCCAGTTTTGTGCAGAAAAACTTCTTCAACCAAAAATTCCATCGACTCACGTCTCGAACGAAATAATTTGTACCAATTATCAGGTCTTTTGGTTTCGTCGTAAATCAATTGCCCTGTTTCAGTTTTACGAATTACTTTTGCAAATCCATCATTTTCATCTGGTTGACCAATTAACTGAAATGCGTTTGACGAATTGCCATTCCATTGTTTTATTCCGAAAAAATTGTTCGCAAAAACTGCTGTACGGCTATATCCGTAGCCACTTTCCAAGGCACACATTGCCATAATTACACTGGCAGGAACATTGTATTGGTCTGACAATTCCATGGCATCTCCACTGATTTCATCCACAAATTTTTTGGATTCCGCTGCCGTAGGATGCCCCGTTGCTGTATTATAAACATTGTCATTTTTGCCATTTATTTCATCTTCGGCTGGTATTGGTGGAAATGCTAATCCATTCTTTTTCAGAAGATTAGGAGTCATATCTTCTTTTTTTGTAACAAACTTTGCTTTTGGAGTTTCTTCTTCTGAATCACCAATTTTATAGTAAATTGTTGCCTTTTTAGCTTTTTGTTCGGAAGGGTTTTTTACAACAATATTTCCTAAAAGTTCACTCAGGACTTGTCCAGATTTGTCTAAGCCGACAAACTTCATTTTTTTCTGACTCGGAAAATTAAACACAAATTTCAGATTGGCTTTATTTTTTTGAACCTGAGTTGAACCCAAACTTTTTCCATCAGAAAATATCCTGATTTTATGTACATTATCGCCTGCAACGAAAGCAAAATGTACTTCCTGACCCATCAAAACTATCGGAGGATATTCAGCTAATATACCCGTTCGATTGAATTTCTTTTCCCTGAATGATAACGAAATAATGAGGATTGAAAGCACCGCCGCCACAATTCCAATTTTAAAATACTGTCTCATAAATAATTATTACACCATCCCTTTGCAAGAAAATGGAAGGCAAGTTTTAGAAATTATTAAGACAAAGTAGGGTACAAGAAATTTTCCAAAAATCAGAGAAAGATTTTTAGAAAAAATGTTGATTAGCGGAAACGGGGCGGAAAGTTGAAAGGGTGTGAGATTTAATAATTGTTGATTTTTGAATTGTTGATTTGTTGAAAAAAGTCAGAATACAACAACAATTACAACATAAGCAACAAGAATCATGCCTTTGCAGAACTTAAAAAGAGGGATTTTGATTTAAAACGACAAGAACTTGCCGAACGTATGGATTATTGAGTAAACGGTGAATTATACTAATGAAATTGTGTTTCGGCTTCTTTTAAGACTTGCGTTAGTTGTGTGATTTCAATATCAAAACCACATTTGAAGTGTCCTTTTGGGCAAGTTTTATGTCCGTGAAGTCCGCAAGGGCGACAGTCAAGTTTTGTGCCAACTTCGACAATCCTTGAAAAATCGGAGAGTGGTCCAAAGCCAAAATCAGGAATGGTAGAACAATAAATTGCACAAACAGGGGCGTTTGTAGCAGAACAAAGGTGCATCGGTGCGGAGTCATTTACGTAGTTCAAAACTGCACCTTCCATGAGTTTGGCGGATTGTAGAAAATTAAGTTTTCCTGCTAAGTTCTTGATAGATTTATGAGAAGATTGATTAATGATTCTTTCACAGGCTTCCGTATCACTTCCTGCTCCCATGAGATAAATTTTATAATCTGCTGAAATAGCATTTATCAATTTAACCCACTGATTTTCAGGAAATTGCTTTGTAAACCAAACAGAAGTTGGAGCTAAACAGATATATTTTTGGGATAATCCTTCTGGAAACTTATGGCTTAAATCAGTAGTTTCAACAAATAATTTTGGTCTAAAAACTGTCTCATCACACAAGCCAACTAATAGTTTTGTATTACGTTCTACTTCATGAACTCCAGGCTGAATTTGGTGTTTTATTTTCTGAGAAAACAAAAAAGAGAAAGGATTTTTATCGAAGCCGATTTTGGTTTTTCCTTTAGAAAATGCCGTAAAGAAACCCATTGTAGCAAATCTTTGAAGGCAAACGACAAAATCATATTGTCGATTTCTGACAGTTTTTAATAAAGAAAACAGGCTTTTGTATTTTGATTTTTTATCCCAAATTAAAACTTCTCTCACCTTTGGATTACCCGAAAATAAACCTTCGTTTCCTTTACGCAATAAAAAATCTATCTGATAATCAGGGAGTTGACTCGCTATTTTTTCTACTAATGCCGTTGCTAAAATGACGTCCCCAATAAAGGCAGTTTGGATGAGTAGGATATTTCTCTGAGAATTATTCATTTAGTATGATAGTATGACTAATTTTACAATATAAAGGATGTCTCAAGTATTTAGTATTAAGTACCAAGTATTAGAAAAGGATTTTACAGTTTTTCAAAGACTTAGGACTTAATACATAATACTTTGTACATCATCCTCAACAAAAATACATGGAAGGAATCGACATTTTTACACTACCGAACGGCATTCGTATCGTACACAGGCAAGTTACGCACACCCAAATTTCGCACATTGCGATTATGCTCGACATGGGTTCTCGTGACGAAAAACCGCACCAACAAGGTTTGGCACATTTCTGGGAACACCTCGCCTTCAAAGGAACGAAAAAACGCTCTTCCTTGCAAATAATTAATCGACTCGAAATCGTTGGGGGCGAATTGAACGCTTATACAACCAAAGAAAAAATCTGTTTTCATGCTTCGATGTTGACCCAACATTACGAACGTGCCTTAGATTTATTAACCGATATTACTTTCCACTCTACTTTTCCAGACAAACAATTAGAAAAAGAACGCAATGTTATCCTCGAAGAAATGGCAATGTACTATGATTCGCCAGAAGATGCCATTCAGGATGATTTTGATGAAATTCTTTTTCCAGACCATCAGTTAGGTAAAAATATCTTGGGTAATCAGGACAGTGTTTCTAATTTTAGCAGGGAAGATTTGAATAATTTTATCTTGGAAAATCTTGATACAGAGAGGATTATCTTTTCATCAATTGGAAAAATGACATCTCAGCAAGTAAAGAAAGTAGCAGAAAAATATTTCAAAGATATTCCTACAAAGCGTTCTAATTTAATCAGAAATCCAGTAGAAAAGTATATTCCTACACACACAGTTGTCAACCGAGGCATCACACAGGCACACGTTGCCATTGGGCGACCGTCTTATGCCATTGCGGACGACAAGCGTTTGCCTTTTTTTACTTTGGTGAATCTTTTGGGTGGTCCAGGCATGAATTCAAGACTGAATCTTTCTGTGCGAGAACGTCATGCTTTAGTTTATTCTATTGATGCGACTTTTAACCCATATATCGACACTGGTTTTTGGGGAATTTATTTTGGAACAGAACCCAAGCAAGTCAAGAAAGCGATGTCATTGATTCACCAAGAACTGAAAAAATTGAGAGAAGTAACGCTAACGCAAACGCAACTTTTCAATAATCAACAGCAACTGATTGGGCAATTGGCAATGGCAGAGGAAGGCAATATGAATTTTATGTTGATGATGGCAAAAAGCCTTCTGGATTTAGAAAGAATCGATTCATTGGATGAACTTTTTGTACAAATGCAAAAAGTTACCGCTCTGGATATTAGGGACTTAGCCAACGAAATGTTCCAAGAAGATGAAATAAGTAGTTTGACTTTTATGCCAGAAAATTAACCCCAAACATTTGCATTTATACATCCACATACCATTTTGCAGACAAGCCTGCCATTATTGTGATTTTCATTTTAGCACATCGCTTTCTCAGAAAAAAACAATGGTAGAAAGCATTGCGAAAGAAATAGAAATTCAAGCTAACTATCTAAAAAACAAAACATTACGAACGGTTTATTTCGGAGGAGGCACTCCATCGCTTTTGGACGAAGAAGAGTTCAATATTATTTTTGAGCAAATCCATAAAACCTTTTCTTTCGACCCAAATCCAGAAATTACACTTGAAGCAAATCCAGATGATTTGACGCTTGAAAAATTGAAATTATTCAGAAAAGTAGGAATCAATCGCTTGAGTATTGGCGTGCAATCGTTTGACGAGAATCATTTGAAATTACTTCATCGGGTACATAATGCACAAGAGTCTGAGACTTGTATAAAATTGGCACAAGATACTGGTTATCAGAATCTTACGATTGATTTAATTTATGGAATTCCTGCTTTAAATCATGATATTTGGCAAAAAGATTTAGAAAAAGCAACTAATTTTGGCGTAAATCATATCTCTGCGTATTGCCTAACAATTGAACCAAAAACTGTTTTTGGGAAATGGTTAAAACAGGGTAAAATTCAAGTAATTGATGATGATTTTTCATCTGAACAATATGATTTATTAACTGCACATTTAGGAAAAAATAATTTCGAGCAGTACGAGATTTCTAATTTTGCAAAAAACGAACAATACGCTCGCCATAATTCCAGTTATTGGCAACAAGAAGAATATCTTGGCGTTGGTCCTTCTGCCCATAGTTTTGATGGTGAAAGTAGACAATTTAATATTTCAAATAATCAAAAATATATTCAGGCTTTGGCAAAAAATAGTTTGAATTTTGAAAAAGAAATATTGTCTAAAGAAGATAAAACTAACGAATATTTAATGACTGGACTGAGAAGCAAATGGGGAGTTAATCTTTTAAAAATCAGAGATTTACTGAGTTTTTCATTACAAGATATTCGAGAAAAAGAGTTAACTTTTTACTTAGAAAATAATACTTTAATTTTAGAAGAAAATATTCTAATGCTTAGTCCAAAAGGCAAATTATTAGCAGACAGAGTAGCCTCAGAGTTATTTGTTTAAAAGCAATTTCTTTGCTTTCAAGTTGAAAAGTTACAGAGAATAAATTTTCAAATTCACTAATTTCCAAATTTTCAAATTCATTGCTAAGTTATGGCAAAAAATATCTTACGAACTCCTCCAGAAACCCCAAAAATCGCTCAACCAAAATTGAGTTTATGGCAACGTTTCCGAGTATTTCGTGAAAACTCTTCTATTTATCGTTGGGTACTCAAAAAAATTTATCGGGGGATGCTCTACTTTTTCGGTATTTCTCTCGTTTGGGTAATTGTATTGAAGTTTGTACCAGTTTGGATTACACCAACCATGATTGACCGAAAATTTGATGCAATTGCAGACGGAAAAAATTCTGAAATTCATTCAGATTGGACACCTTACGAAGATATTTCAAAAGAAGCCGCTTTAGCAGTTGTGGCATCAGAAGACCAACTTTTTCCTCAACATTTTGGCTTTGATTTTGATGCCATGTGGGGAGCATTCAAGCATAATTGGAAAGGGAAACGCATCAAAGGAGCAAGTACAATTTCGCAACAGGTAGCTAAAAATGTGTTCTTGTGGCAGGGTAGGAGCTATATTAGAAAGGTTTTGGAAGTATATTTTACTTTTTTGATTGAAGTTATTTGGGGAAAAGAACGAATCTTGGAAGTGTATCTGAACGTAGCAGAAACAGGTAAAATGACTTTTGGAGTTGAAGCTGCATCTCAACGTTTTTATGGACATTCAGCAAATAATATTTCCAGAAGTGAAGCTGCCAGAATTGCAGCGGTTTTGCCAAGTCCCAATCGTTTTTCAATAGCCAATCCTTCAAGCTATGTGCAGAGGAGAACCAATTTTATTGTTCGACAAATGAGAGGCTTAGGTGGTAAAGCCTACATCAGTAAAATGTAGTGAAAAGTATTCAAACAATAATTACCTTAAAAGGGAAATAGAACTTTCAAAAAAATAAGCCTGATTTCGAGATAGAAATCAGGCTTATTTTTTATCCCAACACCACTGGTCCCGCCTGATTAATACCCGAAACGTAACATTCAGAACCTATTCCTACCTTTGCAAAACCATCTTGCATTGCTTTCCCGACCCGATTTGCAGTGAATAAATCTTTTGATAAAGCAAACATCGAAGGACCAGAACCAGAAATTGAACAGCCTAAAGCACCGTTTTCAAGTGCAGCGTTTTTTACCTCATCGAACTGAGGAATTAAAATCGAACGAATCGGTTCAATGATAACATCAACCAAACTTCTTGAAATTAAATCATAATCTGGTAACATCAATCCTGCTACTAACCCTGCTACATTTCCCATTTGAGTAATGGCATTTTTCAAAGAAATCTCTCTTTTCAAAATATTCCGAGCATCCTTCGTATTTACTTCAATATGTGGATGTACAATGGTTGCGTAAAGTTCTTTGGGCGTTTTTATTTGAATAATATCTAAAGGTTCGTACGAACGAATCACTACAAAACCTCCCATCAAACTCGGACCTACATTATCCGCATGGGCAGCCCCACAAGCAATACGCTCGCCTTCCATTGCAAAAGGCAATAAGTCTTTCTGTGCTAAAGGTTTGCCCATCAGTTCGTTAGCGGCAAAAACACCTGCAACCGCAGATGCAGCCGAAGAACCTAAGCCAGAACCTAAAGGCATTAATTTCTTGAGATTCATTTCAAAACCCTGTCCCTCTTCCCCGATTGCCTCTAAAAATTTAAGAATAGCAATACCTGCAGTATTTTTATGTGCATCTAAAGGCAATCGGCCATCGTCACCTTCAATGGAGTTAATTTTAACACCTTTAGTATTAGATTTTTTCAAGATTAACTCATCCCCAGGGTTATCAACAGCAAACCCGAAAATATCAAATCCACAAGCTACATTGGCAACTGTTGCAGGGGCAAAAACTTTTATTGAATTATTGGTCATTTAATTATTAATTTCAAAAAATAAGGTATTTACTCGTTAAATATCATACAAAATCAAGAATCCTGCCATTTTAGCATTTGAGATTCCATTCCACGAAGTTACAGAATTTTATTTTCTCTCTAAATTTTCATTAATATCAAGACTATACGCAAACTTTTTTTCCTTGCTTAGAGTTGTTCTAAATAAACACTTGGAAAGCAAAAGTGTAAAACGTAATTTTGTATTACGTTAAATCATGAAAATACAAATAATACAACATAATGTTAAAAATCAGCAATTTACAGGCTAAAATTGGAGATAAAGAAATTCTAAAGGGGTTAAATTTGGAAGTTAAAGCAGGCGAAGTTCATGCTATAATGGGACCGAATGGTGCGGGAAAAAGTACCCTGGCATCCGTATTAGCAGGACGTGAAACCTACGAAGTTACAGGTGGAGAAGTAGATTTTGAAGGGGAAGATTTATTGGAACTTGCTCCAGAAGAGCGAGCGGCTAAAGGAGTTTTCTTGGCTTTTCAGTATCCCGTAGAAATTCCAGGTGTTTCAACGACTAATTTCTTGAAAACGGCGGTAAATGAAATGCGTAAATACCGTGGTGAAGAGGCGATGGATGCGGTGCAGTTTTTGAAGATGTATAAAGAGAAAATGAAGATTGTCAACATTGACCAATCTTTGTTGAATCGTTCATTGAACGAAGGTTTTTCTGGTGGTGAAAAAAAGCGTAACGAAATCTTCCAAATGGCGGTTTTGAATCCGAAATTAGCTATCTTAGATGAAACAGATTCTGGGCTTGATATTGATGCCTTACGCATTGTGGCTGAGGGAGTTAACAAATTAAAATCTGCGGATAATGCAACAATTGTTATCACTCACTACCAACGTCTATTGGATTTTATAGTTCCAGATTTTGTTCACGTTTTATACAAAGGGCGTATCGTGAAATCAGGCACAAAAGAATTGGCTTTGGAGTTGGAAGAAAGAGGGTATGATTGGATTAAGGAGGAGTTAGGAGAGACGGTTTAATTGCTTACAAAGATTAAAATTACCATGAACAATACAGACTTAAAAACTCAATTAATCGCAGATTTCAAAACTGCCGAAGGACGCATGAATGGCGAAGCAAAATCGGCTGTTCATCAAGTTCGTCAGCAAGCGTTGGAGCGTTTCGATAAATTGGGTTTTCCTACCACAAGACACGAAGAGTGGAAATATTCTAATGTTAAAAATTTAGTCAATCAAGCATTTGAATTTAATGCTGAGACTAATTTTTCAGCAAAAGATTTAGAAGAAATGCCCATTCCGAATCTTGAAGGCAATATTTTATATTTTATTAACGGAATTTATAATACAGAACTTTCATCAATTGTAAGTCCTGATTCTGAATTGCAGATTTTGACTTTTGCAGAAGCTGCCAAAACTCAACCTGAATTAGTTGAACAGTATTTTAATAAATATTCAGACTATCAGGATAATGCTTTCACTGCTTTAAATACAGCCTTCGCACAGAATGGCGTATTCGTTCATGTGCCTGACAATAAAGTAGTTGCACAACCAATAATCCTTCGTTTTATCAGTGATGCTCGTACTTTGAATGTAGCATCTCAACCCAGAAATCTTATCGTTGTTGGCAAGCGTTCAGAAGTTCAAATTGCAGAAGCGTATCGTTCTTTTGGAGAAAATGCCTCCTTTACGAATGCCGTGACAGAGTTTGTTGTTGGAGAAGAAGCTAACGTACATTACTACAAAGTTCAGAACGAATCGGATAAATCTTACCACATCGGTACGACCTCGGTTTTGCAAGCTGGAAAATCAGTTTTCACCGCAAATACAGTAACTGCCAATGGTGGATTTGTGCGTAATAATCTGAATATCAAGATAGACGGTGAATATGCAGAAGCCAATATGTTTGGTTTGTATATTCCAAATGGCAAGCAACATATTGATAACCATACTGCGGTTGACCACGCAAAACCTAATTCAAATTCAAACGAATTGTACAAAGGGATTTTGAAAGGGAAATCAACAGGTGTATTTAATGGTAAGATTTTCGTGAGACAAGATGCTCAGAAAACGAATGCGTTTCAGTCTTGTAAAAACGTTTTGTTATCAGAAGATGCTTCAATGAATACTAAGCCACAGTTAGAAATTTGGGCAGATGATGTAAAATGTTCGCACGGTACAACCACAGGACAATTGAACGACGATGCACTTTTCTATATGCAAGCTCGTGGTATTTCAAAAGATTCTGCCAGAGCTTTATTGACCTTAGCTTTCGCTCAAGACGTAATTGACAAATTTGAAATTGTAGCGATAAAAGAATACTTGCAGACTTTGATTGAGGAGAAGATTTATCAACTTTAAAAAGATAAGAATATGTTTCCAAAATTAATTGATGTACAAGGACTTGATAATTACCGTCTTGCATTGAAATATGAAGATGGAACACAAGGCATTGCAGATGTTTCAAACCTTGCTCACAAAGGCATTTTTGAAGAATGGGATAGAAATAATCTTTTCAAAAAAGTATATCTTGACAAAGAATCAAACGCCGTAGCTTGGAATGAAGATTTAGATATTTGTCCTGATTCATTGTATTTAAAATTATTAGGAATCAGTTTTCAAGATTGGAAACAAAAAGAACAGTATGCCACAAATTAGTCGTTTTTTCGGAATACTCATTTATATGTATTTCGATGATCATAATCCTCCACATTTTCACGCACATTATGGAGATTTTAAAGCGGTAATTTCAATCAATGATTTTGCCTTATTAGAAGGAAAATTACCAGCAAAAACATTAGGATTAGTAGTAGAATGGGCAGTTTTGCATCAACAAGAATTGATAAAAAACTGGGAGTTAATGGAAGAAAATAAACCTATGTTAAAAATTGAACCTTTACAATAATGCAACTCACAGAAACATTAGATATACAAGCAATCAGAGCTGATTTCCCTATCCTTAATCAAGAAATTAATGGACGGAAATTGGTGTATTTTGATAATGCTGCAACTACTCAAAAACCGACCTCAGTTATCGAAACTATTACGCATTACTACAATTTCGATAACGCCAATATTCACCGAGGAATCCACACATTGGCAGAACGTGCCACTCGTGATTTTGAGGCTTCTCGTGAGGCAATCCGTGATTTTTTAGGGGCTTCGTCCATTGAAGAAATTATTTTTACTTCTGGAACAACGCAAGGTATTAACTTGGTAGCCAGCACTTTCGGACGAAAATTCATCAAAGAAGGTGATGAGATTATCATTTCGGGCATGGAACATCATTCTAATATTGTGCCTTGGCAAATGCTTTGTGAAGAGAATGGAATTAAACTGAAAGTGATTCCAGTAACGGATTTGGGCGAACTGGATATGGAAGCATACCAAAATTTGCTTTCTGAAAAAGTGAAGTTAGTTTCGGTCAATCACGTTTCAAATTCATTAGGAACTATCAATCCTGTGAAGGAAATAATTGATTTAGCCCATAGTTTTGGAGCAAAAGTTTTGATTGATGGAGCTCAGGCAACCTCTCACTTAAACATTGACGTTCAAGCACTTGACGCTGATTTTTATGTTTTCTCTGCTCATAAATTGTATGGTCCGACGGGGATAGGAGTTCTATATGGTAGAAAAGATATTCTCAACGCTATGCCTCCATACATGGGTGGTGGCGAGATGATAAAAGACGTAACTTTCGAGAAGACAACCTATAATGAATTACCCTATAAATTTGAAGCAGGGACTCCAAATATCGCTGACGTAGTAGCTTTGAAAACTGCCTTGGAATACATTGCTTTTCACGGAAAAGAAAATATTGCTGCCCACGAAGATATGTTGTTGAAATACGCAACAGAGCAATTATCTGAAATAGAAGGACTACGAATTATCGGACAAGCAAAAGAAAAAATATCAGTAGTGAGTTTTGTAATAGACGGTATTCACCATCAAGATATTGGTGTATTGCTTGATAATCAAGGAGTTGCCGTTCGGACTGGACATCATTGCACACAACCACTCATGCAAAGATTCAACATCTTGGGAACGTCCAGAGCATCATTTGCTGTTTATAATACGGTGGAGGAGATAGATAGATTGGTGGCAGGTTTGCACAAGGTTAAGAAAATGCTTTTGTAATATTTTAGAGAATGACAATTAACGAATCACAAGACGAAATAATAGAAGAATTTGAGTTGTTTGACGATTGGGCAGACAAATACGAATATATCATTGATTTGGGAAAGAAACTCAAAGGGCTTTCCGAAGAACAAAAAACCGAAGATAATATTATCAAAGGTTGCCAGAGTAGGGTTTGGTTGAATGCTCGGAAAGAAGATGAAAGTCTTATCTTTGAAGCTGATTCTGAGGCAATCATTGTGAAAGGTTTGGTCAATATGCTCATCAGAGTATTGTCTGGACATACGCCACATGACATTGCCAAAGCTGACTTATACTTTATGGATAAAATAGGAATGAGCCAGCATCTTGCCCAAACTCGCTCAAATGGTTTGGCTTCGATGGTGAAACAAATGAAGAATTATGCGATAGCTTATTCATTGAAAAATTAGATTTTGAACTCAAAAAATTAACATCATGGAAGTATTAGAAAAAGCATCTTTTATGGATTTCATGCAAACTTTGCCTGATAGATTTTCTGTGGATGAAGTGATGGAAAGGGTTATTCTTTTGGCTAAGGTTCAAAAAGCACAAGAACAATTACGTAACGGTGAATCATTTAGTAATGATGAAATGAAAGCATTAGTGAAGTCATGGGCAAAGTAGAATGGTCGAATGAAGCAAGAGAAGATTTAGAAGAGTTTTATCTTCAATATTGTGAATTCTCAGAAAAGTTTGCTCAAAAATGGGCTGATGATATTTTCGAGGTAATTCATTTATTAGAAAAAAATCCAAGATTAGGTCGTATCGTTCCTGAACTACAAGTTCAATCCATTAGAGAAATGATTATTGGAAAATATAGATTACTGTATCAAATTGGGAAAGACGACAATATCGAAATTTTAACAATCCGTCATTCTTCAATGCCATTAAATTACTAAACAAAAAATGTCAGAATTAGAATTAAAAGAAGAAGTAATCAAAGCAATCAAGGAGGTTTATGACCCTGAGATTCCCGTGAATGTCTATGAATTAGGCTTAATTTATGACATAAAAGTGTTTCCAGTAAATAATGTTTATGTCTTGATGACCTTGACCTCACCTTCTTGTCCATCGGCAGAAGCAATCCCTGTTGAAATTGAACAAAAAATAAAGGAAATTTCAATCGTTTCAGATGTAAGTGTAGAATTAACTTTTGACCCACCGTATTCACAAGATATGATGTCGGAAGTAGCAAAATTGGAACTTGGATTTATGTAACAATGTTGAATGAGAGAATGAGTGATTGATAGAATGTTTTATTCTTTTGAACTTGTAGTATTCACTCATTCTCTCAATAATTCATTCAAAATTAGAAAAAATATGTACCCAGAACATTTAGTTGCTCCCATGCGTGAAGACATCGCTTCGGGAGGATTCAAAGAATTAAAATCAGCGAATGAAGTTGATTTAGTAATGACTGAAAAAGGCACAACTTTGGTGTTTATTAATTCAGTTTGTGGTTGTTCAGCTCGTACTGCACGCCCAGGTGTGAAAGAAGCTGTCTTGAATTCTGAGAAAAAACCAGACCACTTGGTAACTGTTTTTGCTGGAGTAGATGCAGAAGCAACTGCAAAAGCTCGTGAATATACAGTGCCATATCCACCATCATCGCCTGCAATTGCACTTTTTAAAGATGGCGAATTAGTTCACATGATAGAGCGTCACCATATTGAAGGGCGTTCTGCAGAATTAATTGCTACGCATTTAGAAGGAGTTTTTGAAGAATATTGTTAAGAATATGAGTTTTTAAAAAGGGCTTTTCTGTAAGAAGAAACGCCCTTTTTGTTTTTTTAGATAAAAAATGAGAAATTGTAACCTTATCATCAAATTTCATATAAATGGCTAAACATTCAAGTAAAGAAAAGTATTATTCAGAAGCTGAATTAATTTTGACTTTTGGGCTAACTCGTGTACCCAATGGAAATACTGATTTGATGAGAGAATGGTTGAATATACCCAATGTTACTTTAAAAAATGAAGAGCAAATTCTGTTTGATAAAATACTCCATGAAGCACAGCAAAAAATAGAGGGTTGGCACGAAGAAGCCTTGAAAATGAAATTTATTGCCTTTGTTTTGGCACTTGGTCAAATGGAGGATGGACATGATTATAACACCTATTTTGAAGAAACAATCTCTGCTACTGTCGAAGGAAATTACTTAAAAACTAAGACCGATTTCATGATTGCGAAAGGTGTTTTAGATTTACCGATTAAACCATTTTTTCATTTTCAGGAATGGAAAAAACACAAAGACCCAAACGGTGACCCAGTAGCCCAATTATTAGAAGCCTTTTTAATTGCCCAAGAAATCAACAAAAATAATAAGCCTCTTTACGGGTGTACAATTTCTGGCAAATACTGGGATTTCTTTACTATTCAAGATAAAACTTACTGTATATCAAAGACTTATGATTGTACGGATTCAATAGAGTTGCTGCAAATTATTTCAATTCTTCGTAAGTTTAAGGATATTTTACATACGACATTATTAGAATAAAATATTCATGCTGTAAATCAAAAGAGTACTCAAAATTCGATTTTGAGTATTCTTTTACTATCAACCAATAAATACCTTATTTCTTATACTGTTCGATAATTCTAAAAATAGCTTTTTGTCTTTCTATATCTTTAAAATATTGGAACATGATTTCGTGTTGGTCATAGTCCAAAATCAAACCTGTTTCTAAATACAATAATGCTTCCTTGTATTTTCCATCAAAAATCTGATAAATGGCAGCTCGATAGTATAACTCTGCTTCTTCTGGCAATTCATCAATGGCTGATAACATTAAATCACTTGCTTTGTCGTTATCGCCTTGTGCATGATGTAGGATAGACCATTTTATCCAAGTTTCGGCACTCAAAGGGTCATACTCAATTGATTTTTCGTAGGCTTCCATTGCTGAAACAACATTTCCTATAAATGCTTCCGCTTCTGCAAGGGCTAACCAGTAAAATCCATTTTTTTCATGCAATTGGATAGCCTTTTTCAAAAAATGAATAGCTTCAAAAAACTTACCCATTTCACATAAACAGACACCAATTCCAAAATAACCGTCATCCCAATCTTGATCTAATTTTACGGCTTCTTTGTAGTATTTTATTGCTTCCTCAAATCTTTCTTGTCTCTCGATACTTGCACCCAAACAGCAGTATGTTTCAGAGCTAATGTCCTCATTTTCAAGGCAATACTTGTAATTTTTTTCAGCTTCCTCGAATCTCTCAAGATTCATATAACTATTTCCTAAATTGAAATATGCCGAAGCAAAATCTTCTTTTATCGCCACAGCATACTCGTAGGCATCGGCGGCTTCTTCAAATCTTGATAATTTTGAATAAGCAATCCCGATATTATACCAAGCATTGTGCGAAAATGGATCATTGTCAATAAACTGCTGATAATAAGGCAAGCTATCTTCTAATTTTCCGATTTCATCTAAACTTGACGCCAACTCGTAGAGGGCATTTTCGTTTCCTAAATTAATCTGAATTGACTGCTTGAAGGCTTCTATTGCCTCATAATGTTTTCCCCAACTTTGATATGCTAAACCAATATGATAATAAACGTCGTCCTTATCTTCTGCATGATCTAAAACCTCTTTCAGAAGCATTACTGAGGCTTCGTAATCACCTCGTAAGCCAAAAATTGTACCTTTCATGTACAAAATATCAAGGTCTGAGGGATTATAAAGAGCGGCTTGTTCAAGAATTTCGAGAGCTATGTCGTATTTACCTAAATTGGTCAATAACTGAGTTTTATCAAGCGTCAATTCAAGGGAATATGGATATTGTTCGAGGGCAATGTCACAAGCCTCAACGGCTTCTTCTAATTTGCCTTCAACCATATAGTGCTCTACGATGTCTTCGTAAGTATCTAAATCAAAGAAAGATGGTTCACGTTTTTTGAGCATAGACTCAAAACGGCGAACACAATCAAGAATATCTTCTTGTTTACGGTCTTCGTAATCTTCTTCCATCATAAACTTTTTCGGGTATCGGTGTGGGGAGTTTCTTGTTTTGAAACATTTACTCTCCGAATGATTAAATTATAATTCAAGATAGCAAAAAAAATCTTTTTTGCCAACAGATTTCATCTTGTTTTTAAGTAAAATCTCAGCTTTATATATCAGCAAAAATCGTACAAGTATTAGCTTTTCAGGAAAATCCTGCCAAATTCTGTCTTATTTGGGCAAATTGGCACAAATGCGTTGGATTGAATTTTCTAAAGTATTGAATTCAAATTGAAGCAAATGTTTAATTTTTTTGTTGGAATAATAAAAATGAAGTGATGATGACAAGGCAGTTTCTTTTGTAATGAGTGGGGCTTTTCCTGTAAACCAACTTCTGACGGCTTCTATTCGCCAAAGAATATTTGAAATTTTGGATGAAATTTTAAAACTTGGAGCTTTTTTATTGAAACCTTTAGCTACTAAATTAAAGAAATCTTTGTACTGAATTACGGCGGTACTCAAAATAAATCGTTCATTATCTGTCTGATTTTCAAATAGTTGGTAAACGATTTTAGCTAAATCTTCAACGTCAATATAATTTAATGAACCTTCTGGGTAAAATTTCTTTTCGTCATAAATATATTTGAACAATTGCGTACTGCTTTTGCTCCAATCGGCTTCTCCAAGAATGACTGATGGATTCACGATAAAGGCTTTCAATCCTTCGGCTATTCCTCTCCAAACTTCAAGTTCTGCATGGTATTTTGTCTTGGCATAGTTAGAATTCAAAGGAGAATCTACCCATTGTTGACTTTCATCAATCGTAATTAGGTCATTAAAACTATTCGGATTAGTGGGTATTTTTCGCCCAAGAGCCGCAACTGAACTGATAAAACAGAGGTATTTTCCTCCTGCCGACAAGCAAGCATTTACCACATTTGCTGTACCTTCTACATTGACTTTGAACATTAAATCCTTGTCTTTTTCTGCAAAAGAAACAATTGCTGCAGCATGAATAATTTTGTCTGCTTTCCTGACAGGTTCTTCCAAAGAAAGTACATCCAAAACGTCTCCTGCGTACCATTCTATTTGATTTTGGACATCTTTCAATAGTGATAAATCTGCATTTGGTCGAGCCAAACCAGCAACTTTTTCACCTTTTGATAAAAAATGTCTTGCCAAAAAACTCCCCACTAAACCATTGATGCCTGTAATTAAAACCACGTTTTTCTTATTTGAAAAGTCAAAAATTTCGGAAACTTTAAAGTTAATAACGGTGAAATAATAACGTATAAAATTTTAGTCTGGTTATTTTAGCGTCAGTGTTCCCTATTTTTGAAGCGAATAGCATCGCTATTTAATGAAAAAATAGGGAACACTGGTGGTAAAAGAGTCGCATAAAAATTATAAGTTATTGTTTTACCGTTACTAAATTCAACAATTCACTTAACTTTAAAGAATGCAATTAACTGTTAATTGATAACTGTTAACTGTTATCTGTCATTACCTTTGTCAAAGTTCATCAACGAAACTCGGAAATCATACAATTAGGTGGAAAAAATAGCGATTATTGACTTAGGTACAAATACTTTTCAATTATTAATTGCTGAAATTTCAGCAGAAAATACATTCATAACGCTTCACGAGGGCAGTTTTCCTGCAAAGATTGGAAAAGGCGGTCTTTCTTCTGGAATCATCACAGACGAAGGAATTCAAAGGGCAATTAATGGCTTAAATTATTTCAAAGAAAAACTCTCAGAATTTAATATTTCTACTGAAAAAACGCTCCTTTTTGCTACGAGTGCCGTCCGAAATGCTAAAAATAGTAAAGAATTTTGTGACACCATTTTTGAAGCTACTGGTCTGACAATCAAAGTTATATCTGGTGAAGAAGAAGCAAAATTGATTTACGAAGGAGTGAATTTTGGGAAATCAATCGGGCTTCAACCTTCTCTGATTTGTGATATTGGCGGAGGTAGTGTGGAGTTTATCATTTGTAATAAAAAGCGTGTTTATTGGCAACAAAGTTTTGAAATTGGCGGACAACGTTTGATGGATAAATTCATGACAACAGACCCAATTTTACCACAATCGGTAGAGAGTATGATGTTGTATTTTGAAAATCAATTATTACCTCTAACCAATGCTGTACATCAATATGCTCCAGAAATTTTGATTGGTTCGGCAGGGTCTTTCGAGACACTCATTGATTTGTACTACAAAAAACAATTCGGGAAACTACCAGAGCCAAATGAGAACTCTTTTGATTTACCAAAGGATGAATTTATAGATTCATTTCGCAAATTGTTAAGTTCTAATCGTGAACAAAGGATGGCTCTCGACGGTATGATTGAACTTCGGGTAGATATGATTGTTGTAGGTGTTTGCTTGATTCATTTTTTATTGAAAAGGTATAATATTGAACAAATAAAAGTGTCAACTTATGCCCTGAAAGAAGGTGTGTTAAGTGGATTTATAGCCCCCTACCCCCAGAAGGACGAATTATGAGTTACCAATTTCAATAGAATTATTATTAATCTTATTTCTTCATCGGGGCGGTTTGACGTTTCGAGCAGTTTACTTTTATTATGCAAAATCATACATTAACTATCTCAAAAACAGCACGTTATTCAACCATCGGGACTTTAGATGAAAATACTACCGACGTCTGGTTTGTTATTCATGGTTATGGGCAATTGGCTGAGTTTTTTATTCAAAAATTTCAAATTTTGGACAATGGAAAAACATTTATTGTTGCACCAGAAGCATTGTCTAAATTTTATTTGAAAGAGTTCTCTGGAAGAGTAGGGGCAACTTGGATGACAAAAGAAGACCGAGAAAATGAAATTTC
The DNA here is from genome assembly GCA_013298865.1 of Cytophagales bacterium. Classification (GTDB taxonomy): domain Bacteria; phylum Bacteroidota; class Bacteroidia; order Cytophagales; family Spirosomataceae; genus JAAFJL01. The sequence continues at coordinate 17,872 of JAAFJL010000003.1, forward strand.
TGATTATTTGAATTACTTAAACCAACTGTATTCTCATGTTTTTGAGGGAAAAAATCCTGCGAATTATAGAATCCATATTTTAGGTTTTTCGCAAGGAACTGCTACCGTTTGCAGGTGGTGTATGAATGATTCAATAAAATATGACCGATTGATTCTTTGGGCTGGTTTTTTTGGAAAGGGAATTCAAGATATAGTTTCCCCAGAAAAACTATTGGACAAAGAAGTTGTGGCAGTTTATGGAACAAGAGATGAATTTTTGGTTAAAATCAACTTAGAGGCTTATGAACTTGATTTGACTGATGCCGTTCCACATATAGAAATCCTCACATTCGAGGGCGTACATACCATTGTGGATGAAGTCTTGAAGAAACTTTAAATTCGTTTTTCGATTTCTTTTGTTGCTCGATTTTCGTTATTCGATGACCGAATGTCGATGTTTGATGTTCGTTTTTCGATGCTCGGTTTTGAGTCCGAAAATCGAGTAACGAACAACGAACATCGAAAATCGAACATCGACAAACGAGCATCGAAAATCAATTTCCTGTAGCTCTCGTATCTCCATTACGCCATTGTTCTACGGTCGGATACCAAATTGATTGAAATTCAGCATAACGTTGTAGTTCATAATGGTCTTCAACGAATTGATTGGGGCGTTTTACGAAGGTAAAATTAATTTCTGAAAACTGTCCAGAACGACTGTAAGTCCAAATTTCTTTCTCACGAGTACGTACCACACGCTGCGGATTTCCCATAATTATCCATACCATTCCTTTGTCTGTTTTCCAGCCATCTTTATAAGTCGTAAATAACTGATTGGCTTTATCGACCCTTTTGTAGAATGACTTAATAGTACGTTTGGCAGTATTTTGATTGCCCTGAGCCAAATTTAACCAGTAAGAATCTAAACTCTTTTTGGCATCCTTTGAGGTCAAAAGCTCATTCATTTCCTGACTTGTACTCATATAAATTAATGGACGAGTCAATTTTTCTGGACGAGTTAATTTAGGAAAACGCCCATCAACGCTAATCAAACCAATTCCGTAAGCCTCAGAAGTATCTCTTGAAAAATAGTACAATCCTTCATTTTTCAGAAAAATTGGTGTATTCGTGGCGATATTGAAAACGGTGTCAACGTACAGATTCTTAGAGGGTTGTCTCTGCGAAGTAGCCATTGGTGAAAGTGCAGGGTCGAAATCGTGTTTGTAATGATACATTCTAAAAACCTGTTCTTTACCATCAAGACTTTTCAATTGGAAAGTATCTTGAACGTTGATATAATTTCTCAGAATCGGATTTTTGCCATTTTTATCGAAAAAGCAAAAATAGTCACTTACTTTTCCAGATTGAAAACGCAAGAAAGTATCAGTACTTGCTTTACGATTATTTGTCAAATCTTTTACTTCGGACACAACCACACCCGTCAACCCTTCTTTGGGTTTCGGAACATCGAAAGTCACAATTAACCATTGTCCGTCAATCGAAGAATTGGCAGCAGTTATTGGCACAACTCCATTCGAGATAGCTACTTTATTGGTATAATCAGGATATTGATTATAATTAATTATCGCTTCTTCTGAAATTCTTTGCAAATTTATTACTCTTCCTAAATCAATAGAAAGTATAATTTTTACAGAAGTTTTATTATCTAAAAACTTACTTTTACAAAAAATAGCTTGTTGTGAACGAGATTCGTCAGAAGAATTCGTGGCTGTTTGGTTAGTTGGCGACGTGACAGTGCAATTCGATAAAATGCCACTAACGAGTGCTAATAATATGATAATTCGTGTTTTCATGCAGGATAAATCTATTTTATTGCAAGATAACGAATACTGTTCTCCAAAGTTTTATTTATCACGAAAAAAACAAGTGGGTAATCGGGTTTATAAGAAAAGCCGTAATTTTGTAAAACACTTTCGCAGGAAGTCTAATAATTCAAACATCGAAAATAAATTGAGTCTTTCACTCAAACATCAACCATAATGTACAAAACTACCGAAATCGCTTCATCAGAACTTGTGTCCGACAACCCAGTTCATCAGCGTTTATTATTTCCATACATCGAAGTCGCCAAAACTATTTCTGGTAATTTACTTGAAATCGGTTGTGGCACGGGCAGAGGTGTTGCAGTGCTTGCCCCGTCCGTTACACATTATACAGGGGTTGACAAAAACGAACCTTTGATGACCAAACTTTCGGCTGAATACCCAAATTTTAAATTTATTGATATGTTTTTGCCACCGTTGAAAGGTTTGGCAGATAATACGTTTGATTATATCGTTACTTTTCAGGTAATTGAACATATTGAATTTGATGATGAATTTATCAAGGAAGCTCACCGAGTTTTGAAACCAGGGGGGAAATTAATTCTAACAACAGTCAACAAAAAATATTCATTATCCAGAAATCCTTGGCACGTCAGAGAATATTTAGCAACAGAATTGAGAGATTTAATGCTAAAATATTTTCCAAATGTAAAAACTCAGGGTATTCATGGCAATCCCAAAGTGATGTCGTATTACGATGAAAATAAACGCTCTGTTCAAAAAATTACCCGTTTTGATATTTTCAATCTGCAATACAAACTACCACGTTGGATGCTCCAAATTCCTTACGACATTGCCAACAGAATGAGTAGGAATCTCATTCAAAGATCTGACAATCAGTTAGTTTCAGATATCACATGGCAAGATTATTTCTTGAATGACGACGCAGAAGAATGTTTTGATTTTTATTATACAGCAACGAAATAGACAATTATCAATAAGCAATTAACAATTATCATGAAAAGCAAAAATTGTTAATTGTTAATTGTTAATTGTTAATTGAAAAGATGGATTTTATTCCTGAAAATATCGCTCAATATTCCGAGCAACATACCTCACCAGAGAGTGAATTATTAGCTTCACTCAATCGTGAAACTCATGTAAAAGTTCTTCAACCAAGAATGCTTTCTGGGCATTTACAAGGTCGATTTTTGTCGATGCTCTCGTGTTCGCACAAACCCAAAAGGATTTTAGAAATTGGTACTTATACAGGATATTCCGCTTTGTGCTTGGCAGAAGGACTAACTCCAGACGGTAAATTAATTACGATAGATGTTAATGAAGAGTTAGAAGTTTTTACCAAAAAATTCTTTGCCCAGTCGGTCTATTCGGAACAAATTGAATATTTAATTGGTGATGCACAGGTGATTATTCCTACATTAGATGAAGAATTTGATATTGTTTTTATTGATGCCGACAAGTTGAACTATTCCAAGTATTATGATTTAGTTTTTGACAAAGTAAAACCGAACGGACTCATTATTTCGGACAATGTTTTGTGGAGTGGGAAAGTGGCAAATCTACCAGAAGGAAAAAAAACAGATAAAGACACTCAAGCACTTTTGGATTTTAATAAAAAATGTAACGACGACCCAAGAACTGAAAATATCCTCCTCCCGATTAGAGACGGTTTGATGATTTCGAGGGTTTTAGGGAAATAAATGCTCAAAAAAATCATCACATATTTCATTGCATTAGTTTGGTTAATCAATGGATTTTTCTGTAAAATATTGAATCTTGTTCCTCGGCATCAAGAAATTGTTGGTCGAATTTTAGGACAAGACTTTGCCATGATTGCAACCAAAGCCATCGGTTTTTCAGAAGTGTTAATGGTTGTCTGGATTTTGAGTAAAATAAAACCTCGGTGGTGTGCAATTTTTCAAATCTTTATTATTGCAACCATGAACACAATTGAGTTTTTTGCCGTGCCAGATGTTTTATTGTTTGGTCATGTAAATGCCATAATTGCTACCCTTTTTATTGCTTTAATCTATTTCAATGAATTTTATTTAAAGCCTGCAAATATCTGATAATCAAAATGTTATCTTTTCTAAAAAATCATCCTTTTGCCGTTGAGGCTCATTTTGAAAGCTCACTCGTACTAACTTATGCAGTGCCAAAAGAGGAGTTGCAAAACCTCATTCCTGACTGTTTAGAATTAGATACTTTTGATGATCAATGGGCTTTTGTTGCAGTTGCTTTGGTAAAGACAAAAGGGCTTCGACCGAAAGGTTTTCCTGCATTTATGGGTAATGATTTTGTGCTGACAGGTTATAGGGTTTTCGTGAAATATCATACCAATCAAGGAAAAAGATTGCGAGGTTTGTACATCTTGAAATCTGAAACAGATAAGAAAAAGATGGAGTTCATGGGAAATATCTTTACGCATTACCAATACACTACCACTGATATTGCCTTCATTGAAAATGATGAAAATATCAAAGTGATTTCGCAAAAGTCTAAACTAAATATTGAGGTAAATTTCAAGAATGAAGCTGTAGATTTACCTAAAAACTCTCCCTTTAAAGACTGGAAAGAAGCCCGACGTTTTGCTGGTCCGTTACCTTTTACTTTTACCTACAACGAAGCAACAAAAGAGGTGTTAATCATCGAAGGTGTTCGGAGTAATTGGACTCCCAAAGCTGTTGAAGTTATCAAAAGTGAGGTTGGATTTGTGGAAGAAAAAGGATTTCAAAACATCGTTTTAGCAAATGCGTTTATCATACAAGACATTCCTTATTTCTGGAAAAAAGGTAAAATAGAACGATGGAAAATATAAGTCGAAAACCATTTCAGGGAGTTCTAAATATTGTCCGTTTCAACTGGCATTTTTATGTAATTATCTGTATATCAGTTATTTTGATAATTTTTTCAAAACAATTTTTGCCTGACTATTTTGAAGTTTATGTTGTTCTATTAGTTATCGGGATGATTTTAAGTACTTTAATTACATTGCTTGTTTCGTATTATGTTTATGATTTTTCGCCACTTTACAAACTTGATTTTTTAGATAATTTAGGGATTAAGCCTAAAGCTAATTTGGTCAATATTAATGCTGGATTTGATGAAACAAGTCATATTTTAGTTCATAAATTTCCTAAAACAAATCTTGAAGTTTTTGATTTTTACGATCCCACAAAACATACAGAAGTTTCCATTGAAAGGGCAAGAAAGAGATATGCTCAGTTTCCCAATATCAAAGTTGTAGAAACTTCAGAATTACCATTATCTCCTGACTCAAAGGACTTTATCTTTATCATTTTTGCAGCACATGAAATCAGAAATATAGATGAACGAATACTTTTTTTCCAACAAATAAGAGATTCTATAAAACCTGATGGGAAAATTATTGTGGTTGAACATCTCAGAGATTTACCCAATTTTTTGGCGTATAATATTGGGTTTCTTCATTTTTTCGGTAAAAAAGAATGGCAAAAAACCTTTGATACTGCTCAATTATCTATTCATAAAGAAGTAAAATTAACGCCATTTATTTCTATTTTTTCTCTCGGTAAACATGGAATTACATCTTAAATTTATTGGCTATGCCCTTATGATTTTGGCATTTATCCATGTGATTTTTCCAAAATATTTCAATTGGAAAGAAGAACTTGCTTCTCTGAGTCTCATCAATAAACAGATGATGGAAGTGCATACTTTTTTTGTAGCTTTTACTGTTTTCTTGAATGGGCTACTCTGTGTTATATCAACTAATGACCTCATTAATAGTACATTAGGGCAAAGAATTTGTTTTGGCTTTGCCATCTTTTGGGGCGTCAGGTTTTTGTTCCAATTCTTTGTTTACTCATCAAAGCTCTGGAAAGGAAAAACTTTCGAGACCACAATTCACATTCTTGCTTCCCTCTTCTGGGCATATATCACAACCATTTTTTTTCTTATCAGTAATCACTGAGGAATGAGTTAAAAAAAAACTTTAACAATTTAACATAGAGGTATAGAGACGTAGAGTTAATATTTTACCTTTTCGCTAATCCTATACATCTCTAAGTTTCATTTGGGCGAACTCTAAGTTTCATTTCATCATAAGTTATTTTTTAACAGATTCTAAGTCAAACATCTATTTGTGTAAATCTGATATTTCTGCAATATCCCTAAATTTAGGGATACAAAATCCCCTGTTTTAAGGATTTACATTGTTTTTGAATAGTTAGAAATTTGTCATGTCTTTCATAGCTATGAGTTGTGGGCTTTGAGTAATAAGCTAATGTTGTTTATGCTCATGTCTTGTTTCTCAAAGCTCAACTCAAAAAAGTCATGATAACTCAAATGCCTTCTTCTCCTTTTTTCTTGTTGCCAGATAAGCACAAGCGGAAAGAAAAAATCCCTTTCGACGATATTCTTTATTTACAAGGAAATGCCAATTACACGCTTATTTATCTGAACAATGGCAAAGTAAAACTTTCTCCAAGAACCTTGCTTTATCATATTCAAAATTCATTAAATGACTCTTTTATTCGGATTCACCGAGGATTTTGTGTAAACAGAATTCACGTGAAAGATAATCAAGAGGGTGATATAAAGCATGTAACGCACCTTTCTTTGAAAGACGAAACCCAATTACCAGTTTCTCGAAGAAAGCGGAGTGTGCTTTATGAGTTATAAGCCGAAGCCAAGCCCCCTAACCCCCAGAGGGGGAATTACAATTCAACATCGAAGTTCCCCCTCTGGGGGTCAGGGGGCTTCGTTTAACTTTCCAATCCAATGAAAAAGATTTATCAAATATTAACTATCTTGCTTTGTATATACGTACAAACAACCAATGCCCAAATGGGGGTAAATTCGACAGGGGCAGCACCTGCAACGACTGCGATGTTAGATGTTAGTAGTACGACAAAAGGGTTTTTGATGCCTCGGATGACAACCCTACAAAGAGATGCAATAATGTTTCCTGCGAATGGCTTAATGATTTATAATACAAGTATAAGCGAGGTTCAAGTTTATGATGGAAGCTGGAAACTTTTGAGTAGGATAAATGCACCATTAGTGATGGCTGGGACAACAAATAATGGTATCCTACAAGGATTTAATAGTGGAACTGGACAGGGATTATACGGATATTCAGCCTTGGGTTTTGGCGTATTGGGGGCATCTGGTGGTGCAACAAGTGGAGTTAAAGGGACTTCAGGCTCTGGTATTGGCGTAGAAGGATTTTCAACTTCTGGTTATGGCGTTTCGGGTGTTTCAACTTCAAACTATGCCCTTTATGGTTTTGCAGGAACAAACCATGCCTTGTATGCTGAAATAAATGGCGGAACTGTTGCAGCAGCAAGAATTGTAAATAATAATGGTACAGGAAATGCCATTTATGCCAATAATAATTCTTCCACAAACGCTACGGGTAGATTTGTAAATAATAATGTAAATGGTGATGCAGGTAGATTTGAAGCTACAAATGGATTTGGGGTTAATTCGTTTACTACAGGAACAGGTAATGCTGTACAAGGGGATGCAAATAGTGGCTTCGGAGGATATTTCAGAAGTGTATCTGGTATAGGTTTGGCTGCAATTTCTACAAGTAATAACGGTTTTTATGCCGAGAATTCTTCATCAACAGTACCAGTTGCACAAATTGCTAATGTATCGGGCGGAACGGGTATTGAAGTTATAGCGAGTACCGCCCTGAAAATCACAGGGGCAATCAAAGTTGCGGGTGGAATTACAGCACAACCTGCTTTCAAAATTGTTTCAAGTGCATCAAATACATCAACATACATAATGACAATTCCGAATACAACACTTGCCAATAACGCTAACGATATTTTGATTGTTACGCATAATTATAGCCCGACTGGCATATATCTTACTAAACCTTATGGTGTTTTTTGGACTGGTACAAATTGGGCAATTTTTATTGAAGATTTTACTCCTATGGTAGTTGGGACAGCTTTTAATGTTCTGGTTATCAAGCAGTAACAAAATATATCACTAACACTCCAAAGGCTTTACATCATCTGAAGCCTTTGGGTTTTAAACTCAAAAGTTATGAAAACTTATCTTTTTTTTCTCTTACTTCTTTGCAGTATTTCGTCTTGTTCAAAATCAAGCGATGCAACGCCTGTTCCAACTGTCAGTTATATTTCCATGAAAATTAATGGGGTAGAGTGGAAAAGTAGTGTGGGGTCTGGTGGTATAGGCTCTGGGAACTTTGCTGCAACTGGTACATTGGATGTTACTGGTGGGAAAGATGTTTTGGTATTTGCAATGGTTAATTGTATAGCCGTAGGAACAGCCTATAAATTAGAAGATACGAACGACAGACTTTTTCAATTTACTCGGTCAGCTTCAAAAGTGAGTTATTTTATTGGTAAAGACACTAAAGGTTCTACAGGGACGCTCACAATTACGAAAACGAAGGCTGGTGCAGGTACTATTACATACGCCAATGCTACTTTTTCGGGAATTGCTAATGGTACAGACGGAAGCAAAATCACAATTACAGAAGGAAAAATTGTAAACTCACAGGTGGATTAATTTCAAACTCGTACATAAAAGTGTAATAGTTTAACACAAAAAACTCGTATGAATAAATGTGAAACTTCACATTTATTCATACGAGTTTTTTGTTTTTATCAGAAAAATATCTAATCAATACTCTTCTTTAATCTTCAAAATTGTTCCATTTGATAGCTGCACACTTCCGCCACGGTAGAAAATTTTATTGGCAAAAATGGTAGTGTTTGTTGCAGGAACTTGAATTAAGTGATTGGAATTAATGTAAACATTATCAGAAATCTCTGGAATTCTATTGCAAGACCATACACTTGGGTCATTCCAGTCCCCAGATTTTGTGGTTTCCATTTTCAAACAACTATTTTCAACACTACTTTTATAAAACCCAAATTGATAGGGCGTATTTCTCCAAATTGTATCACTTCTCAAAGTCCTTGAAACTCCATTCTGGCTTTCAATAACCCCGATTCCGTACCATCCATTTGAAACATAACTTGTCATGGTTAGTCCCACAACGCTGAATGCAGCATCTTGTACTGTAAATGCGGGTTGATTATTACCAGAAAAAGATGAAGCAGGATAAACCAACGCTCCCAAGATTTCAGTAGCTCCACCATTGGTTGTGTTCGCAATTACGGCACGTCCTTCAGTCTTTAGTCCTAAAATCCAGAATTTTCCACCTACATTATCAAGGTCTTTTTCGGTTTCGGGTTGTACTTCGGGGTTCAATTGTCTTGCCCACATACGTACAGGAAATTGCGGCGTAAAAGCCTCAACCATGTCCTCAATAAACACTTTTCCATTCGTATTTCGTACGGTATTGTTGTACTGTACCCCCGTTGATTTTATCACAACGGTTCTTTTGCTATTATTCAATAACCTAAATCCCCCTTTAAAACTGTCAATAAAAAGTGGTTTTGTTGCTGATGAATCAATGATGATTTTACTATTGTTGAAGAAGAAAATTTTTGATAGATTCAAGCCAGTAATCATCTCGACCGAAGCAGGAATATTTATATCTGCATATACACAATAGCCAGTGCCATTATCTCCAATTTTGCCAAAATAAATAACTTTTTTCCCAGAATTAAACGCCGCCTGAATACCAGCAGTTGCATCTGAAAAACCATAAATAGGATTTGTTGGATTAGCCCCATAAGTAGTTACATCTGCCCAATCTGATTGTTTATTATTGTAGTATTCAGGAGTTTCTTCGATGGGTAAATCAAGGCTTTTATTATCATTCGGGAATTTAGAGTAGTTTTGTACATTCCGAAATTCCGATACATAAGGTGTCGTAACAGTCTGATTATTATTAATAATAGATGTTCCGTATCCCTGAGTATCAATGTTTCTGGCATACAAAAATGCAGTACTATTGATGGCTGGATTACTGGCATTTCCTCCTTTTAGCTCACTGTCAATAATTACAATTCTGCCCAAATTACGAATGGCTGTTACAGAATTATTACTTTTTAAATGTCTGATTGCTAATGTGTTACAACTATTATACATTCCGTTTATAGCCTGATTGCTTAGCGTAATGTCTTCAAAGGTCATTGAGTATTCACAAGTGGCAACTCTTATTCCGTAATCAAATCCATCGATATTTACATTTTTAATTATCCCTGGTCCAGGCCAATTCTGTTCCATTTTCAAACCGCAATAACCACTGCCATCAGGAGAAAAAATATTCACGTTTCTGATAGCCCCATAATTACTTGTTACGTAATCAAAAGCGACCGCCCCTTCATTACTCAGACCTGTATTTATTGTTAAATTCAAAAAGTAATTTCCAAAAGCCTGATTGCCCCCACGAGTTTTGAAAACAGGTCTTGGATTAGTTTTACTCTGAAAATTTGGAGCATTGTCAATCACTTTTATGATAGTACTATCTCGACTTTCTCCCTGTAAAACCAAACAGCAATCGTAGTACCCCATCAATCCCTGAATACTATCACTTACGAGATATGTACCTTTTGGAATGTAAATAGCAACGGTACTATTAAATCGATTGAGGAGTGTTCTAACAGCCGTCCTGAATGCCTGAGTATCATCATGAATACCGTCTCCGTAAGCACCATACACGGTTTTGATATTTTTCCAAGCTACGTTTGTTTGAGGAAAATAAGTTTGTTGAGCGTTTATTTTACCAACAGTGATAGTAAATAAAAGTATTGAACAGATTCTGATAATATTTTTTTTCATGATTAATTTTAAGAGGAAAGTGAATATCCTGAGTGTTTGTCGGTTCATTCTCAAGGAATCAAAATGATTTTTCCAGTACTTTTTCTACTTTCTATTAGTTCGTGAGCTTTTTTGCCATCTGCCAGTGCAAAACTCGTAGGACTTTGTATTTTGATTTTTCCTTCAAGAATCCACTTGAATAATTCATTACTCCTTACCACTCTCTCTTCCTTGCTGATAAGATAACTCCACAAATCGCCACCAATTAATTTTTTACTTCCATCCATCAACATTCGTGGGTCTATGTGCGGAGGATTTCCACCCGCAAAACCATAAAAAACTACACTGCCTGTTTCTTTTACTGTTTCAAAACTTTGTAAAATAGTCGTTCCAACACTTTCATAGACTACCGTGATTTCTTCGGCTTTGCACAACCGAACCCAATCTTCATTGTATAAAAAAACGGCATCGCAACCATTTTCAATTGCTATATTTTTCTTTTCTTCTGATGAAGTTAAGCCTATTACTTTTGCTCCTTTCATTTTGCAAATTTGTACCAATAATTGCCCCACACCACCCGCACACGTATGAATTAGCACAACATCTTTTTCGGAAACAGCATAACTATCAGTCGCAAGATACTGTGCCGTTAAGCCTTGTAACATTACGGAAGCGGCAGTTTCAAAAGAAATTGGATTTGGTAATGGCAAACATTTTTCGATTGGGACTGCTACCAACTCTGCATTGGCGAATGGGACATCAGCAAAACATATTTTATCCCCATTGTTAAATCCTTCGATATTATTTTGATTGACGATAATACCAGCACCCTCGTAACCAGCAATAAATGGTGGTTGTCCTTTTAAATGATAATTTCCTTTTCGTCGATACACATCGGCATAGTTCAGACCGATAGCTTTCATTTGTACCAGAACCTCATTGGGCTGTAAAATGGGTGCTGGAATATCAATGTATTGTAGAACGTCTGGACCGCCAAATGTTGAAAAAGTTAATGCTTTCAATTTGTTGATGTTTTGGTGAATATTGATTTATAAGCAAAATTAGTCCATTCTGAGTCAATAATTTTATTCCCATACGTTATTCTAATTCCGAGCATAGAAACCCTAATTCATTAATCCCATTACAAACTATGGCTGAAATATCTTTTTGACTTTCGATTCTTAAAATTCTATCAGAGTCCTTAAAATCAATATTCCATTTTGTAAACGGAAGGTATTTCTCTAAAAATGGTTTAACAAATTTGACATCTCGTTTTTGTAGAGAGGTCTTAAAAACGTAAACATTCATAATTCTTGATTGTTATAATCAGTGAGTAATCGGTATTTTAAACAGTTTCAAAATTTACGCAGTAACCATCGCCACCAAATTTTTAAAAAATATTTTATGTTCTGCACAAATTCTTTGCCCAAAAAAATGATTGATAAAACAAACAATCCTTCTCCAAATATGATTATAATAGTCAGTAAAATGGCTTTTTGCTTGGTTGGTAAATCAATAAAACCAATGAATAATGGTAAAATCCACATAAGACTGGCAAGCCCCAAGAGAATATAGCCAATAATTTTCTTGTCCATAAACTTGAAAGTATTTAGATTTTTTTCCACGTTTCATTAAAATTTATAAACCCCCATCTTACTTTTAGTTTAAGGCTTTTCCCATCCGCAGCAACCGTAAACAAACCTTTATATTCTTTATTATTTGAAGGGTCAATGACGATTCCTTTGTAGTCAGTATTTTCACTAAAAGCAAACTCCTTTCCAATAGTTTTACCGATATTGACTTTTTCTTTTTCATTGATTGCACTCATTTGCTTTATCGAAAACGAGTTACCTGTTTTAAAGATTTCAACTATAGTTTTATCTTCGGTTTGCCATTTGCCTACAAGAGTCTCTCCGTTTTTCTGAGCATATAACTGAGTTGAAATAGCTAAAATCATTGCTAAAATGCCAATTTGTGAGTTTTTGATGATTTTCATGTTTTTAATTTTGATTGTTATAAATTATTGGAGTTATATGCTTTAAGTCGCAAGTCCAATTTTACTTGTTGAAACCTCTCCCCCAGCCCCTCTCCTGCTGAGAGGGGAGCAATTGTCGCCGATTTTCTCCCCTCTCAGCAGGAGAGGGGTCGGGGGAGAGGTTTTGTGACATTACATATTTAGTTCCGTTAATAAATTATTGAAGTGGCGTTTTAAAGCCAATTTGTAAACTAACCCCATTCAATTGTTTATTGCTAATATCAGTTTTGAATGGAATAGTTAAATATTGTAATTCTGCAAAAACGATTAAATATTTATTGAATTCATATTCTCCCCCCATGCCGCCACGCAGGGAGAGAAAAGGTTTTTGAGTACTCGAAATTTCTATTGCACTTGTTGTTTTTTCATAATTCACAGTTGGTACATCCATTGAAGCATAGCCCAAACCCGAATAGATAAAGGGAGAGAATCTTTTCGTTGCATGAAAGGTATAGCCAAAATCAAATCCTATAATTAAGGTTTGCACTTTATCCGAAATTCTAAAGGCTTGTCCATTGATTAGTGCATTATCAGAATAACCGATATTGTATTGGTCAAAAGCAAACCTTGTAAAGTAGTTGTGTTTATAATTAATCTGAGCTTGAAAACTGTAAACAGGACCATATTTTGCCAATAATGTGGATACTTCAGTTGGAAAATATAAGCCAAAACCACCATTAAAATAATACTCAAATCGCTTAGGATTTTTTTGAATTATTTGATTTTCAGTTTGGCAAAGCACAGAATTTCCTTCCAATAATAGCAGGATGAATAGTAATATTTTTTTTGGCATTATTTCATGATTTATATTTTGCGCCCTACAATCCTCTATATGTTCACACACTATTGTTAATTTTATTAGTGAGTAATCACTTATTTTTTTTGATAAAATTTTTTAATCAATGAATTTGAGTTCTATATTTTTGACAAGCTCGACAGGATTTTCATTATTATCATTTTCAAGAATATACAATGCCAAGCCGTTCAAGAATATGAAAAAAGTTTCCTTTTCTACATCAGGATTACCACAATTTAATGACTTGAAAGCATTTTTGACTTTGGTATCTAATGGTTCAAAGAACGCATTTTGGTCAAAATCTTCTCTGTATTTATCATTTTGAAGTCTCATGTTATTCTGCAATTTCCAAAACTCCCGATGCTGACTAATAATTTTGTAGGGTAATTCTAAGGTTAATAGAATGACCTTTTTAGGGTCATTTTCCTCAATGATTAAGTCTAAATACGGTTTTATTTTAGTAAAGCCTTCTATTAAAATTTCATTCAGCAAACCTTCTTTGTTGGTAAAATGTCTAAATATTAGCCCCTCAGAAACCTCCGCTTTTTTAGCAATCAGACTTGTAGAAGTATTATCGAACCCTTGGCTCGAAAATAATTGTAAGGCTACATTAAATATAGTTTCTTTCTTATTCATAATAAAAGTGAGTAATCGCTCACAAAAGTACATAAGATATTTATATGTGCAATTTTTTTAGGATTAAATTTTTTAAATAGCGAACAATAGGCAATTGTAGTATTGATTAAACAGCCTTGAAATTTGTATCTTAAAAGTAGAGTTCATAGTTTTATAAATGAGAAACTAATGATATACTGTTTATGAAGGAGTTAATAGATGATTCTTGTAATTTCTTAGTCTCAATTTTTACAATATTCAACATAAATTCATGAAAATATCAAACGCTATTTACCTGTCTCTGTTATTGTTAAGTAGTTGTCAAAATGCTTCCCAGAATAGTACTCCTATTAGAAACATTACTATCGCTAATGAATTTGTCGATGCTTTTTATTCCTTCAACAGAGATTCTCTTCAAGCCATTTTATCCGTTGCAAAAGAATCCCAACCGAATATCTTATACTATCAAAAATGGGCTGAGTGTGCTAATTATGAAATAGTAAATCGTAATAAATTTATTGAGAAGAATGACTCTACCGTGATATTTCCTGTCACTGTAAAAGATGATTTGATGGCTACACTAAAAATCAATTTCAATGTTACAGACACGTTCCGTATTACAATAAAAAATAAAAGAATCAGAGCTGTTACAACTTCCTCAAACGATCTTCCAGAATATTATAAAGCGAAAGAATGGGTAAAACAAAACCACCCTGAATTAATTGAAAAAGCCTGTGAAGGTATTTGGGACGGAGGTCCTACACCATGCGAATGTGTAAAAGGAATGCTAAAAGGATTCAGTTTATTGAAGGAAAAGGATAGTAAATTTTAAACAGATTCTTTAAGAAGGTCGAGGCTAATGGCTTTGGGGAATGGTCATAGAAATACTTTAGTTACAGAAGAATCATCACATTTTAACCAATTATAAACCCAAAATTTATGTCAATCCGAAAACATCTGTACTTGCTTTACCTGTCAACGTCTTTTTGGACATGGTTCTTTTTAGGCGGTTTATGGACTAACTACTATCAAGATTTAACTCCTATAAAATCTATTATAGTTGGTTTCATATTTCCTGCTATTATATTGATGACTTTAGGGAAAGGACTCTTAAAATCAGTGACCAAAAGTAATTATTTGAGAGCCTCCGTTATTTGTGCTTCTTATATCGCACTTGTATTAGTTGCTTATGATTTTATTTATTTGAAGCTACATTTGGGTAAAAGTTTTACCTATTTGCTTGATTATTGGTACTTGACTTTCTTTACTCCAATTCCATATTTAGTATTATTGCCGATAGGTTATCAGTTGGACAAGCAATCTAAGAGTTGATACAATATTAAAAACAACAATTTCCTTTCATTCTTGGACTGTGTTTGGTCGTAGGAACGTTTCGCTAAACCTGAGTCTGTGTAGGTTTAGCGAAAACGTTCCTACGACCAGTTGTGGAGTAAAAATTTGAACTTTTGTAGCTTACTTCCCCAAATCACAATTTTAAAGATTTATCAAAAGAATTAAAGAATTTATTGCATAAATTGTAGAATAATTTATACAATAAAGATACAAACATGAATTCTTTGACTCAATTTCAACTTTCTACTGGTAAAATATTAGGACTGCTATTCATTGCTACTCTTTTGTATGGTATCTCTGAATTTGTTTATCTCAAATTCATCAAAAAAGTAGCAAAATCTAAAGAATATGGAACAACTTTTATCGCTATAATTGTCCTAATTTTGGTTGCAGTTTTGGTTTCGCAAACTTACGGGAGAATCAATACTGCAATTATTGGTATTTGGGCGAGTAAATATTCGCTCTTTCAGACGGATTTGTCTTGGTATTGGTGGATTTATGGATTGGTAGTGTATGAATTTTTCTACTGGATTCAACATTGGTTGGCTCATAAAGTCAGGTTGCTATGGTGTATTCATTCTCCGCACCATGCCCCCGAATCAATGAATATGTTTGTAGGCTTTAATCATTCTTTCCTGGAAAGTATTTTTTATATGCCTTTTTTCTTAGGTTTTTTTCCAGCTATTTGTGGCGTTCGTCCTGAGATTATTATCGTCGTCAATATTTTAGATACTGTTTATGGGAGTTTTCTTCATATCTCTGACCATGTATTAAAAGGCAGACTCAAATTCATTGAAAAATTCTTGCAAACTCCCATCTATCATCGTATTCATCATGCTCAAAATGTGGCTTATATGGATACAAATTATACATCAATTACACTTCTTTGGGACTATGTTTTCAAGACATTCCAGCCTTTAAAGTCTTCATTACCAATACAATACGGAATTACGAGAGATGTTAATACCGAGAGTTTTAAAGATACCCATTTTGGAGAATTTAGACTACTTTGGGAAGACATAAAAAATGCTAAAACTCTAAAAGAGAAATTTCAATACATATTTATGCCTCCAGGTTGGACAAGTGTTGGGGAACTTCAAACAGCGAGTTATTTGAAACAGAAATTAGTAGATATTTAAGATTGAACTACTCAATTTTGATTTCATCAATCAATGTTCGGCGTACAATTTTACCATCTTTCAGGTATTGTGTAGCTCGTGAGCGATTTTTGCCATCATCACTTAATGTTATAATTTCATAAACGTACATATTTGAACCGTCTTTATATTTCATATAAAACATAGATGAACGTTGCGTAGGGTCAGCGGATATTTCGGAGGCGTACCCTTCGATTTGTTCATTCGAGAATATCAATTTATCTCTTTCAATTTTCCCAGAAGACTCTATTTTTTGCGTTTTTCCATCAGCAAAAGTATAGAGGTTTTCTTGTTGATAAGGTTTTTCAAGACTCATAAAATCTAACTTTACGGTAATTTTCGAGGTAAAATCAGAGGTCAATTTTCCATCGGCATCAACTCTACGAAATTTACCTTGCCAAGTACCAATTTGCTTTGATAATGAAGGAAAACGCTTGTCAAACTCTTCTTTTTGAATAACATTTGGTGCTTTTTTATCGAATCTTAGCCAACTAAAACCATCTATTTCTCCTCGGATACAACCATCTGCAACTTTCATGCTTCTGTCTCTATACCAAAGTTGATTTTTGAATAGCAACATATCATATTCGGCATATACTTTTCCATCAATGGGGTGGTCATATACACACGTTTTGCAAAGCATTGAGCCTCGGTAGCGGTTATTTTTTACTTCAAAATCAATGAATAAATCGCATTTATCAATGTAATCAAAACTTTCGAGGGGCATTTTTGCTACAATTTCTGCTGCCAAAGGTTTTCTGTCATAAGTACCGCCTGTTTTGAAAAAGAATTGTTTTACCCGAACTTTCTTTTGTTCTTTATCATAAATCAAGCCCATGACTCGCTGACGATGAGCGACTTGCGGGTTTGTTTCACGAAATTCTTCCAAATATAAAACCACTTCTCCAAATTGCTTTGCATCTAATCTCAGAACTTTCATTTCACGTTTTTCACGAGTCATCTCAGGAGCAACTTGGTCGCCCAATGCTATGTTATTTGCAACCTGTCTATGATTGTCGTATTGACCTACCCACGACTCAGCAATTTCTTGAATCATCATTTCTGTGGTTTTGGGGCTTTGGGCAAAGGCTATTGTTTTGCTTTGCAAAAGGATAAAAAGGATGAGAAAATAAGATGGTTTCATTCGTCTTTGATATAATGTTTTTATTTTTTCAAGAGCGTTTTACGTTGTTTTTTATAAAGATAAATTCAAGATTTTAATCATGGAAATCTATTTCTCTTTCTGAGTTTTCATCTGAATAATATCTACTAAAAAAGCAAAAGCCATTGAGAAATAAATGTATCCTTTGGGGATTTCGAAATGGAAACCCTCTGCCATTAAAGAAACTCCAATCATCATCAAGAAACATAATGCTAAGATTTTGAAGGATGGGTGTTTTTGGATGAATGCACTAATGGGTTTTGAGGCAACGAGCATGATTAAAACTGTTACTACTACTGCCGTGTACATTACCCATAGTTGTTGAACCATACCTACGGCGGTGATGATTGAATCTATCGAAAAAACTAAATCCAAGATAATTATTTCAGTCAATAATTTTTGAAAATTACCTTTTTGAACTTCATTTTTTGGCGTATCTTCTTCGTTGGCTTGTTCGGTTTTGTGGTAGATTTCTTTGGTACTTTTATAAATCAAGAAAATACCTCCGATGATTAAGATTATGCCTTTTCCTGAAATTTCTGTTTGGAAAATGGTGAAAAGGGTTTTATCCAATTGTAGAATCCACGAGATAAATGCCAGCAAGCCCAACCGCATTACCATTGCTAAACCGATGCCCCAGTATCTCAATTTATCTCGTTGATTATCAGGTAGTTTGTCTGCCAAGATGGATATAAAAATAATGTTATCAATGCCAAGAATAACCTCTAAGGCAATTAATGAGATTAATGGAATAATTGCGTCCGCTAACATACGTAATGGTTTAAGAATGAATTATTTAGCCTTTCTGTTTTTATTTTAACACGTTTACTTTTGAAAAGTTTTCAAGCTGTAAAAAGGATAAGTATCGAACCCAAGCTCGATACTATTCAAAAATACCTACCGTTTAATAATCTTTGATGTAATCTTATGGTTATGAACTACTTAGCGATTCATTTTCAACTTAAATTTCAAACCAATTCTCTAAAAATGAGGGTTAGCACCTATTTTATGTCAATGACAAACTGAATAAATTTGCTCCCATAAACTATTATAAAACTAATTTTAGCAAGTACAATACCACTCTCAAATTCATCAAGATTCTTTCTTTGTTCTGAAAATTATTACTAACACAAAAAACTATTTTTTCATGTCAATTTTTACCTCCAAATTCTGGTCACTCCTCGTGATGTCCTTTGTAGCTTTATCTCTAAAAAGTAATGCACAATCAAAAATCTGTGGTACTCCTTCACCCTCAAAAGAAGAAAAAAATCGAATTGTTGAACTTCGTAATCAGTACAATCGTGGGTTGAAAGCTGCCCGAATGGATACTGCCCGAAAAGATACCGTAAGGGGAGTTGTTTACATTCCTGTTCGTCCGCATATTGTTCGTAAAAACGATAAATCGGGCGGTTTGCCTTTGTTTGATTTGAATAATTCCTTAGCCATTTGTAATAAATTTTACATCAATGCAGGCAAAGGAATTCAGTTTTATATTGCGGGAACAGAACCCAATTACGTGGATGATTCAACGCTTTATGAGTTTAATTCTGGAAAAAAAGATGCTTCTGGAAAAACAATGGAGGAACGTATCACCGCTAAAAATGCCGTGAAAAACGCTGTAAACGTCTATTTTGTAGGAAGCCTTTTAGCGGATGGCAAATCTCTGGCAGGTTACGCTTATTTTCCTACAACTGAGGCTTCTTCAAATACTTGTGTGATGTTGAATGGTCAGACTAATGATAATTCTACCTTCGCACATGAGTTTGGGCATTATTTTAATTTGTATCATACTTTCCAAAGTAATAATGACACCATTCCCGAAAGAGAGTTGGTTACTCGCTTGGCGGTAGAATCTGGTAAAAGAAAACCTGCCAATTGCGATGCCAAGGGCGATTTGATATGTGATACGCCATCCGACCCTTTTGATAGAAAACCAAAAGTGAATAGTTGTGTGTATGCCGACACGACTTTGAAGGATGCTAACGGTGATATTTTTGAGCCAATTATGAAAAATATCATGAACTATTTTGAATGTGAGAATGATAGTTTCACGCCTCAACAATACCAAATCATGGGTGGTTTTGGACTTAATGCCCGCTTAAATCCTGCGAATGAATACTTTTTATCAGGAAGCAAAGCATGGCAACCTTCGGTGGTAAAAGCTCCTGTTTTGAGAAAACCAACCTACAAAGTCATGCAAGGCGTTACGTTAGTTTGGAAGGATTCGTCGAGTAATGAAACTGGTTTTTTTGTAGAACGAGCTACGTCTTTGAAAGGTCCTTTTTTAGGTGTGGGCGGAACAGCTCCTAATGACACTGTTTTTGTGGATAGAACGGTGGCTTCTAATCAAAAATATTATTACCGAATTAAGCCTTCAAATACCACGCTTGGTTCATTGAGTAATGTGGATTCTGTGACAACTGGGGCGGTTTATTGCAAACCAACGTATTCGTTTGGATGTGGCGAAACGGGTGGAAAAGGTAATCTTGATTGGTTTAAATTAGAAGGTGATTCAACTACGATAAATAACGAAAAATCAGCCTGTTCAGTTGCTGCTTACGGAGATTTTACAAACCTTTCGGCTAAGATGACGGGTGGTAAAAAGTATAAAGTTACGTTAGGTACTTCGTTGGACAAAGACAGCACTTTTTATACCTTAAATTCAGCCATTTGGATTGATTTTAATAAAGATGGAATCTTCACAGGTACGAAAGTGGGCGAAGATTCGGAGATGGTTTATCAAGGGAAAATGGCTACGGGTGATAATGTTTTGATTGACTCTTTGAGAATACCCAAAACGGCTTTGGGAGGCTCTACACGTATGCGAGTGAGGGTTCAACGCATTACAGGTGGTCCAGTTTTGAGTGCTTGTGATAATTATTTTACGGGCGAAACGGAGGATTATTCTGTCAATATTACCAATGCAAAACCTGAGCCTACGCCTGTTACGTATTGCGTACCTACCTATACGTACCCATGCGTGAAGGGTGGGCAACTATTGAATTTTAGTTTGAAGGCGGATTCTTTGAGCATCAATCATGGTGATACAACTTGTGCGGGAGGTTACAATAATTATCGTTCAAAAACCTCCGCCATGGTGAAAGCTGGGAAGAAATATCCTATCTCTTTGAAGATGTCTTCCGATAGTACAACCTTAGCCTATATGGTGGGAATTTGGGCAGATTTTAATGGTGATGGGGTTTTTACAGGTTCAGAAAAGGGTAAAGGTTCAGAGATGTTATTGCAAAATATCACTACGGTTAAGGGAGTTTTGAACGATACTTTAACTATTCCAATTGACATAAAATCTGGGAATTATGTCTTGCGGGTACGTACACAACGAGCCTCGTACGGGGCAGTGGCGGATGCCTGTGAGCGATATACGTATGGCTCAACGGGAGATTTTACGATAGCGGTGAAGGACACAAGCACGAAAAAAAGTGGGCGTGTAATTGCACAGGTTGTTCAAGAGAAAGTTTCAGAATTTAGGAATGAAAATGAGAACGAAGGAGCGTTAATTTATCCCAACCCAACGGACGGTAGTTTTGTGTATGTGCGAGTAAATAATGCCGAAGAAGCTCATTTGGCACTTTTTAATAGTTTGGGCAATGAAATTCCGACTTTGAAAGGGATTGTTTCGCAGTATGTCGTAACGCTAAAACCAATTCAAAATATAGCCTCTGGGGCTTATTTTGTGAGTATTGTGGAGGATGGGAAAAGGGTTGTGCAGAAGGTGATGGTCGTTAAGTAATTTTTGAAAAGAGGCTCTGATTTGGTTTGGAGCCTCTTTTTTTTCTCTTCTTGATTTTTTATCATATAAATACAAAAGGAAATATTTTGATTTTCAAATTTTTTCGAGAAGAGAAAAGCCATAAATTGATTTATTTTCTGGATAAAATTCACTGGTAAAATTCTTTATGATGAACATCTTACTATCTTGAATAGATTTTAAAGATTCATACAATATTGTTCTGTTTTGTTTAATCTGATTCTTTGATAAAAATACACCTTCTTGCCTTGATGGTGTTTCTGAAAAGAAATCAATGTTAATGTTTAATGAGAAAATTAACGATAAATAGTCTGAATCATGATTAAAATAAATTGTACCACTTTTTAGAAAACCATCATAATAAATATTTTGAATAGTAGCATTACAATTGAAAATAGCATACCCTAAATCCATTACAAAATCTTCTTTACTACTCTCTAAATCAGAATATTGTTCTAACCAATCTTTTAAACTCAAAATGTTTTCGTCAAGAATCCATTTCACTTCTGAATTTCTAAGTCCTATTTCTTTAACAGTTAGCCAAGGTAATAGCTTAATAAGAAGCAAGAAATATTTTTTGAACGTTTTAATGTCTATTGTTTCTATTTCTTTCAATACCTCAATATTCCAAGAACCTACATCATAGAAATCAAAAAGTTCTTCATTTTCAGTATCAAATGCCTTTTTATACATAGAATCTGAAAATACAAAATACTGTTTTCCATTATTTGGCTGCTTTCCCGAGTAGGCATTTCTAGGAAGCAACCTCTCCAACAGATTTGTATTTATGTTTAATACATTGATTTTCATTTTATTAGCTATTAAATCTCATGTAACCTCGCCCGTAATGTCTGAACAATCTTTACACAAATCTACTAAAATTGCCCTAATTTCATTGCCCAAAAATCATTTAAAGCCTATATTTGATTTACAGACTACACTTATTATCCTTAGTATGAACTAAATTCAATTTTGGAAAAATGTCAATAAAAATGATACATATTTCCAATATTAAAACTAAGAAAACAGAGAAAAATCTTACAAAACCACTATTTACCAATGTCCGAAATGAGTCTGGTCTTAGGTTTAGCGAAGCGTTCCTACAACCAGACTCATTTCGGACATTAGAGGAATGAGAATCTGGTCGTAGCAAAAGTTCCTACGACCAGTTATAGAAAAGATAAATTAGTAATTACCCTCAATCCTAAACAAGTGCATTGGCATAATGTGTGGGTCGAGGTCTATGTAGTTGTACTCGCCTTTCCAGAAATATTTTGCTCCAGAAATTAAATCATGGACAATAAATTCTTCGTCAGGATGCTTACCAATTAAGTTCAGTGGCACCTTTACTACGCCATTTTGCTTGTTATAAGCATCCAAATTGACAATAGATAAAATCTGATTTCCATTCTGATGGGTTTTCAGATATGCCAATAATTGGTCGTTATTGATGTCACAAAAAGTAATATTATTTGTTCTTTGCAAAGCACTATTCTCTTGCCGAACTCGGTTTACTGTCCGAATCAGATGGGTGAGTTTGTTCTCGAATGTCCAGTCCCACCATTTTACTTCATACTTTTCTGAATGACTGTATTCTTCTTTTCCTGGGTAAGCATCTTTGACCATTGCTTCAAAAACAGGACTAAATGTTCCATAATTTGAAGATAAAGTTGCTGCCATAAAATAACGAATCAAGAACATTGGTTCGAGCCCCCCTTGCAACGAATACGGTAAAATATCGTGAGTATTGGGCCAAAAATTCGGACGCATATAATATTGCTGGTCAGTCTGAGTCAGTTCGTTCATGTACTCAATCAATTCCGCCTTCGTGTTTCGCCATGTATAGTAGGTATATGAGTGGGTGTAACCCAATTTTGCCAATTGTTGCATTACTTTTGGCTTAGTGAAAGCCTCCGCCAAGAAAATCATATCTGGATACACTTCCTGAACTTCCGCAATGACCCATTCCCAAAAACCAAAGGCTTTTGTGTGCGGATTATCAACCCGAATGATACGAACGCCCCATTTTCCCCAAGTCAGGATTGTATTTTTTAATTCTTCCCAAAGTTCTACCCAATTCTCAGACTCAAAATTTACAGGATAAATATCTTGGTATTTTTTAGGAGGATTTTCAGCATATTGGATCGTTCCATCTGGACGAACTTTAAACCATTCAGGATGCGATTTTGCCCAAGGATGATCTGGCGAACATTGAATCGCTAAGTCCATTGCCAACTCAATATCCATTGACTTACAGACACTTATCAAATGTTTTAAATCATCGAGCGTTCCTAATTCTGGTAAAATAGCGGTATGTCCGCCCAATTCAGAACCAATACCATACGGCACACCCACATCATCAGGCAAGGCATTGGTTGTATTGTTTTTTCCCTTTCTAAATTGTGTTCCAATCGGGTGAATAGGAGGGATGTACAAAACATCAAAGCCCAATGACTTCATTCTTGGCAAAACATTGGCTTCAACATCCTTGAAAGTCCCGTGTTGTCCATTTCTACTTGCCGCCGAACGAGGAAACACTGAATACCAAGCCGAGAAGGCAGCTTTCTCACGGTCAACCCAAAGTTTTAGCGGAGGATGTTGCGTAACGTTCTGTTTATCAGGATATTGGCTTATCCATTCTTTCATGGTATCACTCAATGAAAAGGCAACAGCTTCATCATAATGCGTTGAATCTCGAAAGATTTTTGCTGCATTTTGGATAGGTTTCTTGTCTTCTTTTGCAGCAATTTTTGCCATTTTATCCAGTATCAAAGCACCCACTAATAACTCAATATTTACGTGTTGATTATCTTTGATTTTTGCTTTGATTTCATGTTGCCAACTGGCAGAATGATCAACCCAAGATTCAATTGTATATTGATATTGGCAGTTGGTGTCAACCGAAAAAGAGGCAGCATAACGATCATTTCCGATAAAAGACATAGCTGATTCTGTCCAGTTTCTATCTTTTGTTTTTTTGTGTAATAGTCTAACCGCCAGTAAATCATGACCGTCCAAGAAGACATCACCTTCAACATTAATCGTATCACCAACGAATGCCTTCACGGCAAACCGTCCGCCATCTAATTGAGGCGTAATTTTTTCAATAATAACTCTATTCTGACCTTGAATTGGCTTAGGAATACCCATAGATTTTGTTTGTAAAATGGTTTGAAAATAAGTTTGGTACGCAAATTGATATTAATATATCTGAGTAGTTTTTGAAAATATATTTTGGTAATAAAATTTCAAAACACAAATTAATAAAATCAATTGATTGTTTCTTGATAATTAATTGATGTTCACCAACAAATCGCCCATTTTTTTAATTTTAACCATATTTTGCCATGAAAATGTCATTCGCATCCGTCTTAGTACTTGTGCTTGCACATGGTAGTTTGTTTGCTTCTTTAGGTCCAGTAAAAACTGGGACACTATCAGAAGAAGGTGTAGCCAGATACTATGCTGCCAATTTGAAAGGAAAAATCACCGCACATGGTGAAAAATACGATGAATCCCAGCTAACGGCTTCTCACTCTAAACTTCCATTAAATACATTAGTGAAAGTAACCAATTTAGAAAATAACAAGAGTGTAGAAGTACGAATTAATGATCATTGTCGCTGCGAAGAAGAAGGGAAAATTATTAATCTTTCTCGTGAAGCGGCTTCAAAATTAGGAATGATAGCCAGTGGCGTTGCCAAGGTTCGCTTAGAAGTTGTTACGCCACCTGAAAGTGGAGTGGCTTCAACACGAGAAATAAATACGAAAGAAGAAAAAGATGTTACCCATGTAGGTGTTGGCACAGCCAAAGCAAGTCCTGCAACTGGTGGAACTTTGGAAACTAATTTAGAAATTAATAAATCTTATAATTCAACTTGGCAAGAGCAACATCCTAAAGGTTTTGGGGTTCAGGTAACATCATTGACCAACCTAAAAATGCTCCAAGATATTTGTGATGAATTGATTAAGTTAGGCGTAAAAAAAGAAGAGATTTATATCCAGGTCGGACAGAAAGAAACGCAAAAAGTATTCAGATTAATGTTCGGAACTTTTTATACAAAAGAAGGAGCAAATGAAAGATTAGCTTGGCTTTCAGAGCAAGGCTACAAAGGAGTAATTCGCTCTCATTTGAATAATTAGAAGGGTTTTGTACTTATTTAGAACTAACAAAAAAAAGCCTGCAAATCAATTGATTTGCAGGCTTTTTTGGTACGAATAAGAAAATTGAATTACTCAGCAGTTTCAGTTGATGCTTCCGCTACTGGAGCTTCAACAATTTCCGCTACAGCTTCAACTGCCTCAACTACTGGAGCTTCAACAACTTCTGCTACAGCTTCAACTGCCTCTGCTACTGGAGCTTCAACAACTTCTGCTACTGCTTCAACCGCCTCTGCTACTGGAGCTTCCTCAACTTCTTCTTCTACTTGATTTTTCTTAGCAATTGCTGCTGCACGAGTTTCATTAACCTTAGTTTCATTTGCCAAACGTGCATTTCTGTCAGCTTTTTCTTTAGAAGATAAACCTTCTACTTTACTTGCTACTTTACCGTCTTTAACCGTCTTCCAACCTTCAAATTTCGAGTCAGCTATTTCCTGAGAAATAGCACCTTTATTTACACCTACTTGTAAGTGTTTCTTCAATAAAACACCTTTGTAAGATAATATTGCACGAGCAGTATCAGTTGGTTGAGCCCCGTTCATTACCCATTTCAACGCTTGATTTTCGTTGATAGAAATTGTAGCAGGGTTTGTATTTGGATTATAAGTTCCTAATTTCTCGATGAAACGACCGTCACGTGGAGCTCTTGAGTCTGCCACAACGATGTCGTACATTGCTAATTTTTTACGTCCACGACGTGCTAATCTGATTTTTACAGCCATTGTAGTCTGAATTTGTGAAGGAACCCGTCCTTCGGTTACGTTGGTTTTATAAATTGGAGTGCAAAAATAGTGATTTTTACTGACTTATCAAAAAGCGATTGGTAAATATTTGTAAAACAAAAATACCCACAAGATTTGCCTTGTGGGTATTTTGTTATTAAGCGATAAGCCGGGTTCTGTCAGAAAATTCATCAAATTACTTTGAATCAAATTCGTCTTATCATTTATCTCGACGCACCGTCACCGATACGCTCTATCAACCTACCCACTGAC
The DNA here is from genome assembly GCA_013298865.1 of Cytophagales bacterium. Taxonomy (GTDB): domain Bacteria; phylum Bacteroidota; class Bacteroidia; order Cytophagales; family Spirosomataceae; genus JAAFJL01. Next base: position 44,395 of record JAAFJL010000003.1, read on the forward strand.
ATCAGGCGAGCAGCCCTCTTTTTAGTTATCAGTTATCAAGAAACAGTTATCAGTTTTGCGGATGACCGTTTAACTGTTTACTGCTTACTGTTTACTGATAACTGTCTCGTCAGCCTATTTGGTTTTTCAACTCATGAGGTTTACAGCTGCCCTCGTTGTCACCAACGAGGCGGTAGGCTCTTACTCTACCTTTTCACCCTTACCTAAAAATAGGCGGTAATTTTCTGTTGCACTGGCTGTCACGGATTCGTCACCAAATACGTGCCTTCCCGTTAGGAAGCATGATGCTCTGTGTTGCCCAGACTTTCCTCCCTGATTGCTCAAGGCGATAAGATACTTAACTGTCACAAAGGTAGTTTTTTTATGTGAAGTGACAAAGTGGCGAAGGCACAAAGGAACAGAGGTTCAAAAGCATAAAGTGGCAAAAAATCAGAATGGCAAAGGAGTAATTGAGTCAAGTGGTAAAGGCATATAAAATCAAAAGCCCTCGCTTTTGGCGAAGGCTTTTACTCTCTCGAAAAACGAACAACGAACAGCGAAAAACGAAAATCGCACAACGAGTAACGAAAATCGAACAACGAAAAACTACAATCCGTCAATTTGAAGGTTCATTTTTCCTTTGGCAAAAATTACTGCTATGATTGAGTTGGGAGTTAAATATACTTTATCAGGAGAAAGGCTCTCGATTTTTCCGTTCAATGTAACGCCTTTTGATACTTTGTTATTCGTCAAACTTGATTGAACTTGTCGCTTGATTTCGTCAATATTATTACCAATCGGGAAGGTCATAGCTTCTTTCATATTTTTCGTAAAAGCACCTTGGAACATCCAATTGGCAGTTTTTACCAATAAATTTTTGCTTTCTAAATCATAATCAAAGCCTTCCAAATAAATAGCTTGTTTTACGGGGTCGTAGGTAGGAACGCCCTTGAAGAAAATATTTCCCTGAATACTCCCTTTCAGACCAGACTTAATCACCATTTTATCTTGTTGTCCATAAATATCAATGCTTGTTACTTGTACATTATATTTCCCCTCTTTGAAAGAAAAATTTTGACCCACCAAAGTATCTGCTGTCAATTTTGATGCTTGGTCATGCGGAATTTCTGCAATAATTGCTACCTGAAAATCATCTGGAACAGTTGTAACTACCTTTAAATCAGGCACATCATTTACCATTTGCACTGTTGGTTTTGCTCCTGTAACTGTTTCTGTATAGGCTTTTATGGCGATGGTAGCTTTTACCTTATTATTGGCTGTAACCAATGGTGTCATTTGTAATTCTACGGGAGAAACTTTCAACCAAGTTTTGTATTTTTCAGACATTAAATAAGGCTGCATGGCGGTATTCCAAGCCTGAATCACGTATTTCTTGATTTCTACATTTTTACGAACAGCTTCATCCAAAGATTTTAAAATCACATCTTGTTTAGAATTTAGGGCTTTTTCGACCAAACCAGCCACTGAAATTTCTACACCAGCTAAACGAATAGTTGGTTTCTTTACCCATTCATAACCAATCGGAAAAGATTGTACATTGGCTTGCCAATTGGGTGCAATTGAAAATTTTGAACCAAATTTTACGTTAAAATCAAAGGTCAATTCTTGCGGAGGAATCGACATTCCCATTACTTTATAACCAACTTTTGCCCAAACTTTTAGTGGAACATTAAAGGTGAAAGTCTCATTCTGAGCAGACACTGTAATGGTTTCACGCTTCCAGACTTTACACATAAAATTGTCGTAATTATTGTCGTCCATGCTATTATCTTCAAAAAGAAGGTCTTTCAAATTAGCATTAATTTGGCGTTCAACATCTGGCATTGTAATCTCAAAAGGCACACTGATAGTCGAAAGATGTTTTTCCACTTGCTTGATTTTATATTGATACGATTCTTGTGGTGCTTTCGGGTCGGTAGTAGTTGTAGCTACGGTTGCAGAACTCGAACAGCTTTGTAACCAGATAGTTAAAGGGAACAGAATGACTAAGGATGCTATTTTTTTCATAGAAAAAATACTGATTTGGAAATTTTGAAATGAGTTAATTTGAAAATTAATGAGAATTGATGCAGGAAAATTCAACTTTCTTCAAAAAGTGCTTTCATCCTAGAGAAGTTGATGTCTGAAATTTTATCAATAATTACATCAGCTTTTGATAAGTCTTGATTTCCAGAGTTGACATTCCTAAAACCAATACATTTCATTCCAGCACTTTTTGCGGCAATTGTTCCACTTCGGGAATCTTCTATTATAATGCATTCTGAGGGATTTACTTTCAATAATTCTGAAGATTTCAAGAAAACATCAGGCTCTGGTTTGCTTTTTTCAACTTCTTCTCCACTAATCCAATTGTCAAAATAGTCGGAGATTTCTAATTTCTTAATGACGGCTTCAATGAAAATTCTTGGCGAAGACGATGCTATTCCGATGGGAATATTATTGTTTTTTATTTCGACTAAAAGCTCCTTTATTCCGTTGATTGCCTGATAGTTACTTTCTGCTAAAAACTTCAATTTAGTAGTCAATTGCAAGTCTATCAATTCTTCAATGCTCTTTTCTATGGAATATTCGCTTTTTATGATTTTCCACATAGCAGGGTTTGTGTAACCCACAAATCTTTCTAAGTAATGCTCTGATTTATTGATATTTAGCATACGCAAGACCATTAAATCTACTTCAAAATGCAAGGGTTCGCTATCAATTAAAACGCCGTCCATGTCAAATATTACAGCTTTTAACATTCAATTTTAAATTTAAGATTTGCTTTATATTCATTCATTCATTCATTCATTCATTCATTCGCACATTCTCTCATTCATAAAACCCCTACTTCATAATATTTCTCTTGTTCAGTGCTTCTTGATATATGGCGGCGTTTTTCAAGTGGTCTGAATAAGTAACAGCAAAATTATGATAGCCCGAAAAATCCTCTTTCGCACAGAAATACATAAACTCATGTTTTTCGTAGTTCAAGACTGCATCAATTGAAGTCAAATCTGGCAAATTGATAGGTCCAGGCGGCAAACCGACAACCTTATAAGTATTGTATGGCGAATCAATTTGCAACAAAGCCTTTGTCACTCTTTTTATCGTAAAATCCTGATGGGCAAAAATCACCGTTGGGTCTGCACCTAAAGGCATAGCATCACGGAGGCGGTTCATATACACACCTGCAACCCGTGGTTTTTCATCAGCTTTTTTTGTTTCTCCTTCCACAATTGAAGCCATAATTTGAGCTTTGATTGGGTCAAGTCCTATTTCTTGTGCTTTCTTTTTACGCTCGTCTGTCCAGAAACGTTCGTATTCAGATTTCATTCTGTCTAACACTTTTTCTGGCTTAGAATTCCAATACATTTCATACGTATTGGGTAGAAACATACACATGAAAGTTTCTTTCGTGAAACCGTATTTCTGAGCAATCACCTCAGAATCAAGTAGTTCTTGAAATCTTGTTGAGTCGAAAGTGAATTTATTGCCAATTTTATGCACCAAATCTTTTTTGAGACGAACGTTATTGAAAGTCAATTTTACAGCATCTTGGTCGCCACTTCTGAGTTTTTTGATGAGTTCATAATTCCCCATCTTAGCCGTTATTTTATACCGACCAGGTTTTACGGCTTCTTTATATTTCAAGAATTTCGCCAAGAACTTAAACGAAAGTTCGTCTTCTACTATTTTGTTGGTACTTAAAGAATCCCAAACGGTCTCAAAATTTGCTCCTTCTGGAATAAGTAGATAGAAACTTTTTTCTTTATCAACTTTGAAATTTGGCGTTTTGGCAACTTGCCAGATATAATAAGAAAACATTGCTGCAAAAAAAGACACAGCCAAAATCAAATAACGAACTAATTTATTTTTAACCATTTTTATTGGAGTTTTATGAGGGAATTCACGTTCGGGGTCTCCAGGAATTAAAACCGATTGTCCTTCTATGGCAGGGGCAGCCCTGAAACGGTTTATCCACTTGTCCATATCTTGCTTAAAATCATCAGCAGGACGGAAGCCATCAATACGCATTGCACCCAAAAAATGCCCCGTTCCTTTACCTACTTGTTCTCCAGCAGCCATAAATCCTGCGGTGGCAAAAGGAGGAACCCAAGGTCCAAAGTTTGCCCCAGACAACACGCCAGACAAAATATCAACAATAGCTCCCATGCCATAACCTTTGTGCGAACCATGTTCACGGTCGCCACCAACGGGCAATAATGCCCCTCCGTTTTTCACGGCATTGGCATCATCAGTTGGGTTTCCGTCTTTGTCTTGTACCCAACCCAAAGGAGCAGGCGAACCTTTTCTTTGTAAAATTTCCATTTTGCCATAAGCCACCGCCGTAGTGGCAAAATCTGCAACAAAGGGTGGATTTTCCTTCGCAGGAATCGCTAATGCAATGGGGTTAGTACCCAATAATTTTTCTTTTGAAAACGTAGGTGTTACCAATGGAGCGGCGTTGGTCATTGCCCAACCAATCATATCATTTTCCAGAGCCATCATAGCATGAAAACCAGCAATGCCAAAATGGTTTGAATTTTGCACTGAAATCCAACCAGAGCCTACTGCATTGGCTTTTTGCATGGCAATTTGCATAGCTTTTGGTGCAACTACTAATCCCAAACCTTTATCGCCATCAACCACGGCAGTCGAGGGGCTTTCATGAATAATTTTAATTTCAGGTTTTGGATTCAATCTTCCATTATCGTAAAGTCGTACATAACCCACCAAACGAGCGATTCCATGAGAATCGACACCCCGTAAATCAGCAGAAATCAAGACTGACGATGCCAACTGAGCGTCATCGTCTGGGCAACCAATTGAAAGAAAAACTTGTTTAATAAATGCTTGGAGATATTGGTAATCGTAGGTCATTTAACAATTTGAAAGTTTACATTTTCTAAAAAAATAATAGTGCAAATATACAAAATCATCATCGGATAGAGTTTATTTGTGTATATTACATTTGTATTAATAACCAACCATAAAAAATATATTTTTAGCTAACTAATTGTTATTCAGTGTGATATGAAGATAATAATTATTTTTTCTATTTTTTTTGTGGAGGTAATTTCTTCTACTTGCCTCAAAACGTATGCTCAGAAAGGTACGCAAATTGATACGTTGAGGATTTCTTCTGAAAAGAAAAAGAAACTGACAATTCGGCGAGATAAAATTTCTGGACAGAATTTCAAAAAAATTGAAGGTTCAAAAATGGCGGAATATCATGCGTATAGATTCACGATAAGGAATCCTCGTTACCGCAAACTTGATTTTAGTTTCGAGCAAAGAATTCCTATTTCAAAAAATAAAATTGAAGTAGAATTATTAGAAAGTTCTGAAGCAGATATTGATGCCCAGAGAGGAAAACTTATCTGGAATCTGAAACTGAAAGCAAAAGAAGAACGTATTATAGAAATAAAATATATTGTGCGGTATCCGTATCATACAAAAACTATCAGTTAGGAGAGACTGATTGATAAACTTACTTTATTATTTGGAATGAATTTTAAAAACCTTACATCACAACTTTTTGGATATTTTGTAAAAGGGCTACTGCTTTTAGCTCCATTCTATATTACTGCCTACATTATTTACAATATCCTTGATTCTTTGGATAGCCATTTCTACTTTTTTGTTAGAGGAACGGGCTTAGTTATCATGGTGGCAATCATTATGTTGGTGGGCTTTTTGGGTTCTACTTTTATCACGGTTCCTGTGGTTAGAATTTTTGAAGAAGCTATTTCAAATCTTCCTTTAGTTAGACTTATCTATTTCTCTCTCAAGGATTTAGTGCAGGCTTTTGTGGGCGACAAAAAGAAATTTAACCAACCAGTGGTCATTGTTTTGAACAAAGAAAATGGTATCAAAAAAATCGGATTTATTACCCAAAATGATTTATCTTTTTTAAATTTGGATGCTTCTGTGATGGTCTATTGCCCACATTCGTATGCTTTTTCTGGTGAAATGTTCATTGTCCCTTCCGAAAGCATAACGCCATTAAACATACCAACTTCCGATGTAATGAAAATGATAATTTCTGGTGGTGTTTCCTTGACACAAGAAAATACACCATCGTGATTGTAAATAGAGACGTTTCATGAAACGTCTTAACCGACACAAAACAGAAATATTTAAAATTTGGTACGTAAATATTTGAGAATGAAGACGTTTCATGAAACGTCTCTACCTAAAAAAAAACTAGATTAACTGCCCTCGAATGAAACTCTTTATCATATCAATTTTAATTCTACAAATGGTAATTGCTTGTTCTTCTAAGAAAAAAGAAGAGAATGTTACAGTGGAAAATTTGAAAATTGCTATACAGAATGAGTTTATTAAAAATGATTTGATAATCTGGAAAACTGCTGAAATTGTTGAAGTCGATGGAATGGAAAACTTGAATGAATTATTACAAAAACTGAAAGAGATTAGGGAGTTTCGACAAGAGAATATTCGTGATAAAACGTTCATTAGGAAAAAAAATATTCAAGAATATCAAAAACTGTTATTGTTGAGTTTGAAAGCAATAGACGTTTCAGCATATAAAGAAGTGAATGTCAAAAGAATTGATAATCTGTTACAAGAACCTTCTGAGGAAAATCAATTAAATTTGATTTATACATTAGCCTTGATTGAAGGAAATGTTTTTTTAAATGCTGCTGCCAGATACTGTATTCGAGGTTTATATTTTACAAAGTATGTGGTATCCTACGAGAAAGATTCTATAACTGTCAATAGAGAAGCGAAGATTGCTTTAGTTTGCCCAAACTCAAATACAAAACTTTGTAAGCTCAAAATCAATGAGTTAGCATTTTTTGTCAATAAAAAACCTGTAAATCTCAATTTTAAAATAGAAACAATTGGAAAGGTAGAATTGATAAGATTCTTTCCTAAAGATACTGGAAATATAACCTTAAAAATGAATATCAGTTCGTTTTATCCAAACTCAAAACCTAAAGATAAACCTTTCAGTACATTCGATGCTGAAGAAATTATCCACGTCAATCCATAAAACCTTCATCCCATGAACTACTACTACTTTTGGCTTTTGCTTCCTGCTGGAATTATTGCTTTGGCAATTCGAGATATTCTTCAAAATCGGCATACAATTCAGCATAATTTCCCTGTAATTGGGCATCTTCGTTATATGTTAGAGAAAATTGGCCCCGAAATTCGACAGTATTTGGTTGCCAATAATCGGGAAGAATTACCTTTCAATCGGGGTGAACGTGCTTGGGTGTATGCGTCTTCTAAACAAGAAAATAATTTACAGGGATTCGGGTCTGACCAAGACTTTAATTCCGTAGGCTATATTTTTATCAAACATGCCATGTTGGGGCATCGTTTACCCGAAAATCATCCTAATAAAAAAGACCCAAGTGCAGTGCCTTGTGCCAAAACAATGGGAGAATTTCATAAAAGAAAACGCCCTTATAAACCTTTTTCAGTCATTAATATTTCGGGAATGAGCTACGGTTCTTTGTCTGCTAAAGCCATAGAATCAATGAACAAAGGAGCTTTGAAGTTTGGCTGTTATCACAACACAGGCGAAGGTTCATTGTCGCCGTATCACAAATATGGTTCAGATGTGATTGTGAACATTGGTACAGCCTATTTTGGAGTTCGGGATGAAAATGGAAATTTTTCCATGGATAAATTAGTCAAAATGACAACCGATAACCCGTTTGTCAGAGCATTAGAATTGAAACTTTCTCAGGGAGCAAAACCAGGGAAAGGTGGTGTATTGCCAGCCGCAAAAATTACCCAAGAAATTGCAGATATTCGACACATTCTGATGGGAAAAGATGCGATTTCGCCAGCTTTTCATTCTATGTTTTCTACAATTCCAGAATTGGTTGAATTTATAGAATCTATGGCAGAAAATACAGGTTTGCCCGTAGGAATAAAATCTGCCATTGGTAAAACTGAAATGTGGGAAGAATTGGCACAATACATGGCAAAAACTCGCAAAGGTCCAGATTTTATAACGGTTGATGGAGGCGAAGGTGGTACTGGTGCTGCTCCTCATGCTTTTGCAGACCATGTGTCATTACCTTTCAATTTTGGTTTTGCACAGGTGTATCAAATCTTTCAAAAATACAATTTAACAGATAGAGTAGTTTTCATTGGCTCAGGGCGTTTAGGCTTTCCAGAAAAAGCTATGATGGCGTTTTCGATGGGTTGTGATTTAATCAATGTTGCCCGTGAAGCCATGCTTTCAATTGGGTGTATTCAGGCACAAGTTTGCCATACCAATAAATGTCCGACTGGCATTGCGACTTCTAATAAGTGGTTACAAGCAGGGGTTGACCCAAGTCTGAAAAGTGAACGTTTTTATAATTATGTAAAGACACTGAACAAAGAAATTTTGGAAATATCACACGCCTGTGGCTACGAACACCCCGCCCAAATGACGATGGAAGATGTGGACATGGTTATGGGAGATAATAATAAAACAGCAGCACTTTCGCAGACTTTTGGCTATCAGAAAACACCAGTAAAATTTTCTGGTGTAGCCGATTTATTGAGCAGTCCGTTTTTGGGAGGAGGGAAGAGTATTTGATTCGAAGATTTGGAAATTAGTCAATTTGGAAATGAATAGACAAAACACATTATCAGCAAAAAATCCCTTCAATTTACGATTGAAGGGATTTTTGTTGTAGCACTGGAATGCTTCCCGTGAGTTATACATAAGCAAACGGACTCCGATACACGGGACAGATTCCCGTTCTACCTTTGTCCGAAATTATATAAACCTCTGAATCTTAGACCCCAAGAGTTTAAATCTGGTTTGTAACTAACATTTTGAAGTTGGGTTGTCCAATAAGGATTGGCTTGAAAAACAAAGCGATTAAAACGTTTTTCAACCCCAACAGAAAGTTCTACATTATTGAAAAAACTTGTGTTAATTCCAGAGTTGAGATTTGGATTTGAAGATTCAGTGATACCACCACGTGCAGGGTCTTTGAAATTGAAATTAATACGATTTTTTCCAGCAATATCAAATACAGTTCCCGCTCCAACAATCACAGCAAATCCATTTTTCAGCGGTGCATGAAAGTTCAAATTCAATGGGATTTGTAAAATCATATTACTACTTTTAATCTCTTCTATATTAAATTTTTGAGGAAGATTCGGGGCATAATTTGGGCGAAAAGGTTTTCCTTTTTTATACTCAAACCCATCTTCTGAACGAATATCATCTTCACGATACTCTGCTGATTTTAGACCTACGTTTATACTCCAGTTTTTGTGGAAAAATATTTCAGTCCATAATCCTGTGCTTAAACGTCCGTTATAAAAATCTGTTCCCAAACCAACCCGATAAGTCAAGTTTTTCAACGAAATAGAATTATTATTTTCTTCTGAATTCTCACTATTTTCTTGCTTAAAATTCAAAGATTTATTGCTATTTTTTGCCAAAGAGTTTTCTGGGAAATAAACATTAGATTTAGCAGGAATTTTCTTTGAACCTTCTTCAGAAATTATTCTATCTTCTTGTTTTTCAAGTAGTTGGTTGTTGTTTTTTTCTTGAAAAAGTACGGTTGTATTATCAAGAATATTGACAGTTTCGTCTCGCTTTTTCAACAAATAAGAAGTCAATATTTTTTCTTTTTGCTCGGGCGAAAGTTGTTCAAAAACTTCAGAAGCATTTCTTGATTTTTGAATATCAGCCACTTTTTTCTGAATAGTCGAATTCAGGGATAAATAACTTGGTTGTTTTTGAGTAATATAAATCGTATCCGTCTTCACGATTACCGAAGGCGTGGCAGATTTATCCATTTTATTTTGAAGAGAAACTAATTGGCTACGTAAATCTTTATTCTCATAATGTTGGGTTAAAATAGAAGCAATAATTCCTGTTACAAGCACCGTACCTAACGTATAGGTAACTATTTTTGAGTATTTACCCCAAAAAGTTGGTGTTTTGTTGATGTTGATATAGTCGTTTATTCGATCTATTTCAGCATCGTCGAAAGGTGGGCTGATTCCTCCGATTTTCCTTCGGAAAGCATCATCAAATTGTTCAGTTTTCATTTAATTTAGTAATTTTCAACGCATATATTTGGTATAAATGTGGGAATTCTGCACGAATCATTGCCTGTAATCTATGGCGGGCATCTCGGAGATTCGACTTTGAAGTTCCTTCTTGAATGCCCAATTTTTCTGCAATTTCTCTATGATTATAACCTTCAATGACGTACATCGTGAAGACCATTTTATAGACTGGCGATAACCTTTGCACCAAAGCCAAAATTTCTTCTCCAGAGATTTTAGAAATAATATCAATATCAAAACTTTCTACCTCAACATTCTCAATACCAGAGGTTTGCGAGTTGAATTTGTTGTTTTTCCTATAATAATCAATCGCATTATTTACAAAAACTGTCCTTAACCAAGCCTTAAAAGATTGATTACGGTCATACTTTTTCAAGTTCGTAAAAACCTTCAAGAAACCATCATTCACCATTTCTTCGGCTTCTTCTTGATTAGCTGCATAACGCAAACAAATACTTTTTGCGTAGCCCAAAAAAAGTTTAATCATAGCTCTTTGTGCATGATTGTTGTCGGACAAGCACGCATCAATTACCTCATCGAGGCTCGAGAAAGAAGTCTTTTTTTGGAAAAACAAATCCTTGTTAATTTGGGAAGTTATGTAGTTTCAGTAATTATTAGTTGTACTTGCTGATTTATAATACGAATAAGTCCTTGAAAACGTGTGCAGTGAAAGCGAATCTTCGATATATTGTGCAAAACTGAGTTCTACTCATTCACCAATTCACTAAAATTGGTAAATATTCCGTCTTGAGATGGTTTTTGATGTTTCCATCGCTTGTGAGACCATAAGTAGGCAGCAGGGTTTTTCTGAACAGATTCTTCTAATTTCCTTACAAATTTTTCCATAATTTCACCTTTTGCCACTTCTGAATATGGAGCTTCTGCCAGTGGAAAATATTCAATTACGTAGTGTCCACGCTTTACACGCCTCATTTCGGCAAAAACCATGGCACAGTTAAATTGTCTCGCAAAACGCTCCATGCCAGTAAAAAAATCGGTGTCTTGGTGCATGAATTTTGTCCAATACGCATACCGAGGATTACCAGGCACTTGGTCTGCCGCCAAGCAGATTGTCCTTGGAATATCTTGTCGTTCAAACATTTTTCTGACAGAATCATTTTTTTCAATCATCTCAGGGCTACCAAACCGATTTCTGATGTTTAAAGTCAAATCATTAAAGGAGTCGCTGGATAATTTTTTGTAAATAATATCCATTTTCACACCCGATAAATTTACGGCATGAACCGCCCATTCCCAGTTGCCTTGATGCCCAGCCACCATCAGAACAGAAATGCCTTTATCCGTATATTGGCTAATTCCCTCTGGATTTAAAACTACGGCACGCTTCAAAACTTCTTCTTTTGTGATGGCAATCCCTTTGAAAAATTCTATAAAAACATCGGCTAAATGTCTGTAAAAATCTTTAGCTAATTGAACAATTTCCTTTTCTGTTTTTTCTGGAAATGAGTTGCGGAGATTATTTAAAACTACTTTTTTGCGATACCCCACAAAATGATACAAAATAAAGGCTACAAAGTCCGAAATACCATAAAGTACTGTAAAAGGAAGACGAGATAAAATTTTAAAGAAAAACATAAATTAAATAATTTGATAATTTGTTCTTAATCTGTTATTTTAGATAAATGATTATTGACTTACACTACTTACCAAGCACCGAGTACATAGCACGGTTATTGGAACATGACGAAATCGTTTTTGAAATACACGAGTTTTATCAGAAACAAAGTTACCGAAACCGTTGCAAAATTCTTACTTCCAACAAAATTGATGTGCTTTCGATTCCTGTAAAAGATGGAAATACAAAGATTTTAGTGAAAGATGTAAAAATAGATTATTCACAGGATTGGGTACGCAGGCATTGGGGAGCAATCTATTCTGGTTACGGGAAATCACCTTTTTTTGAATTTTATTCAGATTATTTTAAAAATATTTATGACAAAAAAACTGACTTTTTGATAGACTTTAATCTTGAAATGCTGTCAATTTGTCTGAAATTTTTGAAGGTTGAAAAAAAGATTTCTTTTTCTGAAAGTTACGAAGAACATCATGGAAATGATTTCAGAGGGCAGATTCATCCCAAACGCATCTTTTCACCAGAAAATACGTACAGAGCAAAAGAATATCGTCAAAATTTTGGCAATGAATTTGAGCCTAATCTCTCTATTCTTGATTTATTGTTTTGTCAGGGAAATCAAGCAAAAAAGATTCTACAAGATTCATTCATAAAATGAACAATTAATTTAAAAATGCCGTTTAGATGATTAATTGAACACAATTATTTGTCTAACAATAATTGATAAATGCAAACAACAAGTCTTTAAAATGGAAGCAAAATTTTCAAACAGAGTGAAAGAAGTAATTCAGTTCGCAAGAGAAGAAGCACTACGACTTGGGCATGACTACATCGGGACGGAACATTTCATGTTGGGAATGATTCGAGAAGGAGAGGGGCTTGGTCTGGAATTGTTGAAAAAAATGGGTGTTTCTCTGGAGGAACTTAAAGTTACTATCGAGCAATCTACCAAAGGACTCTCGGGTGCATCGAGCTATACTATTAAGAATATGCACAATATTCCACTTACCCGACAGTCAGAAAAAGTTTTACGTGTAACTTATCTTGAAGCCAAAAATTTCAAAACAAATTTAGTCGGAACAGAGCATTTATTGCTGGCAATCCTCAGAGATGAAGACAATCTTGCCGCTCAAATTTTAACCAAATTCCAGTTAACTCATGATTTAATTAAAGAAATGATAGAATATCAGGCTAATCCGAACATAAAAGCAGCCCAAGATACCGACGACAACGACGACGAAGCTCGTATGTTTGCAGGGGGCGGCTCTGGTAGTAGTGGAAGTTCCACAGCCAATAAAGGTGCAGAAAAATCTAAAACTCCAGTTCTTGATAATTTTGGTAGAGATTTAACCAAAGTTGCAGAAACAGGAAAATTAGACCCAATTGTGGGCAGGGAAAAAGAAATTGAGCGAGTTGCTCAGATTCTATCTCGTAGAAAGAAAAATAATCCAATTTTGATTGGTGAACCAGGTGTTGGTAAAACAGCCATCGCAGAAGGTTTAGCTCTTAGAATTGTTCAGAAAAAAGTATCTCGTGTACTTTTTGGCAAAAGAGTTGTTACACTCGATTTGGCATCTTTGGTGGCAGGTACAAAATACCGTGGTCAATTTGAAGAAAGAATGAAAGCAGTAATGAATGAGTTGGAGAAGTCACCAGACGTAATCCTTTTCATTGACGAATTACATACAATTGTAGGTGCAGGTGGAGCGTCAGGGTCATTAGATGCGTCTAATATGTTCAAGCCAGCGTTGGCTCGTGGAGACATACAAGTTATCGGAGCTACTACTTTGGACGAATATCGCCAGTATATCGAGAAAGATGGAGCTTTGGCAAGACGTTTCCAAACTGTTATGGTAGAAGCAACTTCGATTGATGAAACCATCGAAATTCTTCATAATATCAAAGATAAATACGAGGAACATCACCACGTGAATTATACAAAAGAAGCCATTGAGCAATCAGTGAAACTTTCGGAAAGATATGTTACAGATAGGTTCTTGCCAGATAAAGCCATAGATGTTATGGACGAAGTAGGGGCAAGGGTGCATATTTCAAACATTACAGTTCCAGAAGATATTGTTTCTTTGGAGGCTTCTATTGAGAATATCAAAAAAGAGAAAAATGCAGTAGTGAAATCGCAGAAATACGAAGAAGCTGCTCAACTCCGTGACCGTGAGAAGCGTTTATTAGATCAGTTAGAAAGAGCAAAACGTGAGTGGGAAGAAGATACCAAAAAACGCAGATACACTGTTACAGAAGAACACGTAGCAGAGGTGATTGCTCAGATGACAGGTATTCCTGTAAATCGGGTGGCTGCTACCGAAGGACAAAAACTATTGGGCATGAACGAATCCCTACAAGGAAAAGTGATTGGTCAGGAGTCGGCGATTTCTAAATTGGTAAAAGCGATTCAACGTACACGTGTAGGTTTGAAAGACCCGAAAAAACCAATCGGTTCGTTCATTTTCTTAGGACCTACGGGTGTTGGAAAAACAGAATTAGCGAAAGTATTGGCAACTTACCTTTTCGATAAAGACGACGCTTTAGTAAGAATTGACATGAGTGAGTACATGGAGAAATTCAGTGTATCTCGCTTGATTGGAGCCCCTCCAGGTTATGTTGGTTATGAAGAAGGTGGACAATTGACCGAGAAAATTCGTCGTAAACCTTATGCTGTTGTACTTTTGGATGAAATTGAGAAAGCACACCCAGACGTTTTCAATATTCTGTTACAAGTGCTGGACGATGGAATCTTGACGGATGGATTAGGAAGAAGAGTTGATTTTAGAAATACAATCATCATCATGACTTCAAATATTGGTGCAAGAGATTTGAAAGACTTTGGTGCAGGGATTGGTTTCAGTACTAAAACACGTATGGATTCTTCTGAGGAAATGATGAAAGGAACAATTCAGAATGCTTTGAAGAAAGCGTTTTCTCCTGAGTTCCTGAATCGTTTGGATGACGTAATTGTATTTAATGCACTCGAAAGAGAACATATCCACCAAATTATTGACTTGATGTTGAGCAAACTTTTCATCAGAATTAGTTTGTTGGGCTATAAAGTTGAGTTGACAGAAAAAGCAAAAGATTACATTGCTGAAAAAGGTTATGATAGCCAATACGGTGCAAGACCATTGAACCGTGCAATTCAGAAGTATTTGGAAGACCCAGTGGCAGAAGAAATCCTGAAAGGAGATTTGTCTGAAGGGGATATAATTTTAGCTGATTATTCAGGCGAAGGCGATTCTCTGACACTCTCAAGAGTTTCAACAGTTGTTATTTCAGAATAAAGAGTATGCTATATAAAAAAGCCTCTGCAATTAATTTTGCAGAGGCTTTTTTGTGCCTATTCCTAAAACAATTTTAGTTCCCGAGCTAAATTTTCTTTGGCATTTTCTTCAAATTTTTCATAGAAATAATCTGTCTTGAAGATTCTCTCCATTTCCAAAAAGTGATTTAGCACTTTTTTCCTGCCTGGATTATAGACAAAATTTGGATAGATACTATATTCTTTTCTTACTTGTTTTGAATACGCTGAATAACTTTCCCAATCACTCCCCAAGACAGATAAGTCTGCATCTAATAGAAAATTACAGTCAGAATCCTCATGCAGAATATGGTTTTTGGTTGCTAAAATGTAGTCTGTAGTCTTTTGGATGATAACAGGGTCAATTCCTACATTAAGCATTCTTTTTTCAGCTAAATTAGCACTTTGTTCTTCGTTATCTTTTTTGAGGACGTTATAAATGGCATCATGATAGAAAACGGAGAAAAGAATGGTATCCCAATTTTGGATGTTTGTTTTTACCTCATTGAGTTGATTGATAAGGTTTTCAAGATGTGTTAAAGTATGATAATGCCTTTTCTTATGAGCGTAATTTGTCTCAATTTCTTCCCAATATTGATTAAATACGGCATCATCGTTTACATGACTATATTTACGAAGAAGGGTAATGAAAATATCCTTTAGCATAATTGTATTTGCATAAAAAAAGCCAAATCCTGAGATTTGGCTCTTTCAAATTGAATGATTTATTTTTTTCTCGAAGGTCCAACTGTCGCTGTATTTTCTTTTAAATTCTCAACCGCTCGAATTGATTCAAAGTTTCCGCAGTTCTGAAAGCACTCTCCTTGTTGATTGAGTTTAAATCTATTGCCCTGATTATCAGTGACTTCAAATTCTTTTGCTATCTCAGAATACTTTACTTCTTTAAAAACGCATGGAATCACTTTAGCATTGAATTTATTGATAAGTCCTACTTGATTGTTTCCTTTTGAAGCAATAGAAAGTCCGTTTCTATAATAATCAAGACTTTCATATTCAGCTAATATTTGGTTCTTGCCACGGCTGTCGATATAGCCAAATTTACCATTCTCATGTTCAACTTGATAATATTCTTCAGATTCAAACAAAATTGATTTAAACTGACATTTCACTAAGTATTTTCCAGTTGTATCCAAAGTTCCCCAAAGACCATTTTGCTTTACGAAATAGAATTGACCTTTTCTAACTAACTGAATATACTCGAAAGGTTCAGGAGTAATCAATTTAAAATCTTCATTTCTTACAAGCATATATTTCAAAAACTTGTGTTTGTCATCAGAACGGAATGCTTTGATAACTATATTGTTATTGATTACAGAATCCGTGACAATGTAATTTACTTTACCAGCGTCATTAGGTTTCAGCATGGCGGGTACTACGACACTACCATTTATATCAATAACTTTGTCAGCTTTACAAGTACCAATTTTACCTTTCAAGTCAACATTGTAAGTCATTGTTTCTTTGGCAACCAGTAATCCTTTTTTACTAACTTTTCCAAAACCATCATATTCAAAAGGAACAATTTCTTGTCCTTTGGTATTGATAAGACCAAATTTTACACCTTTTCCAGTAACTTCTTTACTTACAGGAATCAAATCAAAATCATTGATATTGCCGATAGTTGTATAAATTGGCTCTAAAACTGAGCTTAAATCTTTATCGACTAAGCCATAAAGACCATTCATATCTTGTACTAAAGCCAAACCACGAACATCGAAATTACTAATATTTTGATAAATTTTACTGATTTTAAAGTCATTGGTATTGATTAATTGCTGACTCGTTTCGTTGATTCCCTTCACGTAACCAAAGCGGTCAGCATCAGTAATTATATTGTAATCAGGTTTTATCAAAATATCTCCATTGGCATTAATTAGCCCAATTCTGTTAGCTACACGTACTTTAAAAAGGTTGTCTTTCCCAGAAGGTTCAAGTTGGTCGTAATTGGTAATAATCGGAGAATTACTTCCTATTTTATAAATCCCCCATTTTCCGTTTGCTTTCACACCTAAGGTAGTGGTATTTAAAGCAATCATAGAATCAAAAAAATCAGAAACAGGTTTGCCAGTTTTGTCGAAACTATTATCAATCAAAGCCATTTTATCGTCTTTGAATTTAACTAAACTCAACCCTCCAATCATAGGCTTGGCTTCAACAACGCCATTCAGTACATCGCTTTCTACACCTTTATCATCTATAAAATACCAAACAAGTCTTTTTACCAAAGCCTTTCCCTGATTGAATGCTTCGGCTTCATCGTATTGGCAAGTGATCACTTCATCTCCACAAAGATTCAAGAATCCCCAAACTTGATCTTTTTTTATTCTTGCAAAACCTTGTTTGTAATTTTCTACAAAACCGTATCTAACATTAGATTTAAGTTTGTTTAGTGGAAATGCCAAAATATCTTTTCCTTCTAAATCACGGCTTGCCACTAAGGCTTCCCCCGAACGGTTGTTAAGACAAGTTGTGGCATTTGCATTTTTTGTTGGGTCTTGTTTTTCTCTTGTTGGGTCTTGCTTAACTTCTTTTACGAAAGAATCGTAAGACTTTTTGATAGGAGAATACCCGTCTCTGTCAGAATTTTGTTCTGAACTTTTTCCTGTAACACTTGAACTTATTGGATTTGCAATGGCTGGAGGGACAATGAATTTTTTGGTGGTCACATTACCTTTTGTCGGACCAGATTCTTGTATTTCGGAGTTGACAATATCTTTGACTTTAATAACAGAAGTCTTTGGCACTTGTGTACCTTCGGCGAAAACCGAAACATTGAGGCACAATACGCCAACAGCCAATAGTAATTTTTTCATCTTTTTAAGGGTTAATCTTAAGTAGGGATTATTACGTTAGAAAGAACACAATTCATGCCAGAATGGAATTGTACTTATTGATGTTAAATTTTGAACTCTCAACCAACATTATCGAAAGAGTTTACAAAAATGAATGCGTACAATCAGAAGATTTTCAAAGGCTAAATATGTTCAAACTAATTGACACTTGGCGGAGTGGAATTCAAGAAAACTAAATTATTTATTATCAAGGGCTTAGAATATCTTGAATGTTTCAAAAATAATTGAAAGTTGTGACAATTAATAGTATTTCAGCTTTTTTTTTCGAGTTAATGCGTGAACGGTACTGTTTTTCTGGAATAGTTTGTTCTTATGGGTAATTTGTTGGCAAAATTTGGGGATTAAGTCGTTAACCTGCTAATTTTGAAGAGTCAACACAAAGAATTGAATTTTTACAAAACCATAAAATTAACAATGAGTCTTTTACAAAATAAAATTGCCTTAGTTACAGGGGCTTCGAGAGGAATAGGACGAGCGATTGCCTTGAGATTTGCTCAACAAGGTGCAAATGTTGCCTTTACATATTTGTCTTCTGTCGAAAAAGGAGAGGCACTTGCAGCTGAATTAGAGGCTTTCGGAATTAAAGCGAAAGGTTATCGTTCGGATGCTTCAGATTTTAAACAAGCCGAGGAACTCATCAATAATGTGGTAGCTGATTTTGGCACAATTGATGTATTAATTAACAATGCAGGAATCACGAAAGACGGTCTTTTGATGCGTATGTCCGAAGAACAGTGGGATTCCGTAATTCAAGTAAATCTGAAATCGGTTTTTAATCTTACAAAAGCAGTAACAAAACCAATGATGAAAGCCAAATCGGGTTCAATCATCAATATGACTTCAATTGTTGGTATTCGTGGAAATGCAGGACAAGCTAATTATGCGGCTTCAAAAGCTGGAATTATTGGTTTTACTAAATCGGTTGCTTTAGAATTAGGTTCAAGAAATATTCGTTCAAATGCCATTGCACCAGGTTTTATTGAAACAGAAATGACTGGCGAACTCAACGAAGCCGCTACTGAAGAATGGAAAAAAACAATTCCACTCAAACGTGGAGGACAAGCAGAAGAAGTTGCAGACGCTTGTGTTTTTCTGGCTTCGGATATGTCAAAATATATCACAGGGCAAGTTTTACAAGTTGACGGTGGAATGCTTACTTAGGTTTATTTATTTGTGATTTGGTGAGTTTGTGATTTAGTGATTTGCGATTTAGTGATTTGTGATTTAGTGATTTGTGATTTAGTGATTTGCGATTTAGTGATTTGCGATTTAGTGATTTGTGAATTAGTGATTTGTGAATTAGTGATTTGGTGAGTTTGTGATTGAGTGATTTGTGAATTAGTGATTTGTGTTTTATAAGTATATTGTTCACTGATAACTGCTAACTGTTCACTGCTAATTGTTCACTGCTAATTGTTCACTGCTAATTGTTCACTGCTAACTGCTAACTGACAACTGTTCACTGCTAATCCGTTCACCATGAACCGTAAGTAACCGTAGAAAATTTTACCCTTTTATCATTACGAAATGAATTTTGATTTTCTTTTTCAGTCCTCTCCGTGGTTAATTCCAGTTTGTTTGTTGGTTGGGGGAATTTATGCCTTTGTATTATATCAAAAATCTTCTTCTTGGAATAGAAAAATCAATTTTACATTGGCTTTTCTAAGGTTTCTTGTAACAAGTATTTTGTGTTTCTTATTGCTTAATTTTTTATTGAGACAAATCAATCGCACAGTACAAAAAAAGACGATTGTTTTAGCCATAGATAACTCACAATCTATGACAGTTGCGGGGCAAAAAAACTTAGAAGAAATCAAGCAAAAAGTAGGGCAATTGGCAGAACGTTTGAAAGAAAAAGAATACGATGTTTCATTGGCAAGTTTAGATAGAGATAATTTGCAAGATATTGATTCACTGAGATTTAACTTGAAAGGCTCGAATCTTTCTGGATTACTTTCTGATGTCAAATCGGCAAATGAAGGGAAAAACTTGGTAGATGTTTTATTGATTTCAGACGGAATTTCTAACCAAGGAAGTAAGGTTAATTCGGGTAAATATAATTTTGCCGTTCACACGATTGGAGTAGGTGATACGATTCCGAAAAAAGACATTTCAATCAAATCCGTTTACGCCAATAAAGTTGCCTATTTAGGTAATAAATTTCCGATTCAAGCAGATATTACGGCATTTGGTTTTGATGGTAAATCTGTGAATGTTTATTTGAAACAAGGCGGAAAAATTCTTGAAAAACAAACGGTAGTTTTCAAACAAAAAGATGATTTAAAGACGGTTTCTTTTAACACGACTGCTACTCAGATTGGTGTTCAGCATCTTACGATTGAAGTAGATATTTTGCAAGGAGAATTTTCTACAAAAAATAACAGACAGGAAGTTTACATTGAAGTAATTGATGGTAAAGAGAAAATTTTGTTGCTGGCACTTGCACCTCATCCAGACATAAAAGCATTAAAAAATATCATTGAGAAAAACTCCAATTATGAGTTAGACATCAAGATTTTAACGCAAACTCCAAGTCCTGATGTACTATCTAAAAGTTATAATTTATTGATTCTCCATCAGTTGCCAGATTATTTCAATTCGTATTCAAGCATTTATAAGCCTTTATTGGACAGGAATATTCCTTGTATGTATGTACTTGGAAATCAGTCAGGTACAAATTATTTGAATCAAATTAATCAGGTTTTGCAGATAAATTCTAATGCTGGACAAAGCGATAAAGTTACAGGCTCTTTTAATACTAATTTTAAATTGATGAATTTCACTCCTGAACAAATGGATTTCGTCAAGAAATTACCACAGTTTTCAGTGCCATTCGGTGAGTTTAAAGTTTTGCCAAATTCTGAGGTTTTGATTTACCAAAAAGTAGGTGCTGCCCAGACAAATAAGCCATTACTGGCTATTGGAACTGGAGCAAATAAATCTGCAATACTGGCGGGAGAAGGACTTTGGACTTGGCGTTTAGAAGAGTTTCAACTGACTGAAAAACAGGAAGTTGTAGATGATATTATCTTGAAAACGCTACAGTTTATTTCAGCAAAAGATGATAAAAGAAAATTGCGAGTTTACCCAATTAACAATGAATTCATGCTGGGGGATAAGGTGATTTTTGAAACAGAAATTTATAATGCCATTTTTGAAAAACTCTTTGATGTACCTGTAAAATTAGAAATTCGAGACGAAAAGA
This sequence comes from Cytophagales bacterium, assembly GCA_013298865.1. Lineage (GTDB taxonomy): Bacteria > Bacteroidota > Bacteroidia > Cytophagales > Spirosomataceae > JAAFJL01. Next base: position 65,427 of record JAAFJL010000003.1, read on the forward strand.
ATCTCTTGAAAAATTATTCATACACGCCAACTTCAGACAATTCTCGTTTTGAAATTAGTGGTTTGCCACAAGGATTGTATCGTTATAAAGCAACTTCCAAAGTTTTAGGAAAAGAAGAACAGTCAACAGGTGAATTTGTGATTAAAGACGTTCAGTTAGAACTCCAAAATTTGACAGCAGATTTTGATATTTTAAGGAGTTTATCACAAAATACTGGAGGAGGGTTTTTCGGAGCGAATGATTTCGATAAGATTTATGAAAAAATCATCAATCATCAAGTTCCAGATAAAATTGATGCAACGGAAGATTTGAAAGAAATCGTCAACCTAAAATGGTTATTTTTCTTAGTTTTATTTTTACTAACAGGCGAATGGGTACTAAGAAAATATTTAGGAGGATATTGATTTGAAAATTATCTAACTTTGATAGCTAATTGTGATTCCACTAAAAATACTCGTCTCCGTAATTTTGTGGTACTCGAAAGTGCTTTGTACGTGGGTACACTTTACGGACTTAGTTCCGCATGGTACGGTAGCAAGACAGAGGCATTTCATTTGTTTGATGATAATTCGGAATGGCTTCAAATGGATAAAATTGGACATTTTTATAGTGCATACAATCTTTGTAGAGTAAGCAATCAAGGTTTTTTATGGACAGGTATTTCCAAGAAAAGAGCGGCTACTTACGGGGCAATTTCTGGAGCAATGTACATGACAACTATTGAAATTTTGGATGGATTTCAGTCGGATTATGGATTTTCTTTGGGAGATATGGCTGCTAATGTTGTAGGTCCAGGAATGTATTTGGGGCAAGAGTTATTGTGGGGCGAAACTCGGATTCAACCAAAATGGTCAGTTCATCAAACAAATTATGCAACACTTTTTCCGAAACAATTAGGGAAAACTTGGCAAGAACAATGGCTGAAAGATTATAACGGACAAACCTATTGGCTTTCGGGAAATGTATCTAAGTTTTTGAAAAAAGACTCGAAATTTCCAAAATGGTTGAATCTTTCATTGGGTTATGGTATTCAGAATATGGTCAACGCAGACTCTGAGCGTAGTAAGAGCTTAGGTTATGTGCCGTTTCGGCAATATTATTTGTCATTAGATGTAGATTTACGAAGTATCAAAACAAAGTCTAAAGTCCTAAAATCAATCTTTTTTTTACTCGACCAAGTGAAAATTCCAGCCCCAGCTTTAGAATATAATACCTTGCAAGGCTTTCAATTTCATGGAATTTATTTTTGAGGGATTTTACCAAGTAATTTACAGTTTTTAAAAAATAACAAATCAAATGAATATAGGAGACAAAGTGAGACTCGTACACGGGCGAGAAGAAGGGGTAATTGTAAAAATTTTATCGAACGGAATTGTTGAAATTGAGATAGAAGATGGCTTCAAAATTCCTGCAAAACAATCAGAAGTAGTCATAATAAACGATATGGAACAAAGGGCATTTCGTCCCTCTTCAATGGTGAATCTTGACACTCAACGAGGTTACAGACCTCAGACCCCAGAAGTAATGGCTCTGAAAGGAATTTATATGGCTTTCGTACCTCTGAACGACCGAGAATTATCACAACATCTAATCAATAATACCGATTTTGAATTGCCTTTTATGCTTTCGGTAGGTTCAGACCCACATCATAAAGGTTTGGCTGCTGGTGTTCTCAAACCCAAGACTCAACTCAAAATTCAGGATTTATTGATTAAAGATTTTGAAGATTGGGGGACGTTCACATTCCAAGCATTTTTCTACCGATTGGCATTCATGAAATTGCCTGAACCTTTAGTGAAAAAACTAAAATTTAGGGTAAATACGTTCTTTAAAAATAGTCAAAAAGCACCTTTACTGAACAAGGACGCACATTTATTCCAATTAGATGCCGAAGATTCTGTTACGCCTGTAAAATTAGATGCCGAAAAAATCAAGGAAGGAATGTTTGAGAAATCTACTCCAGAAGCAGTTTTAGAACTACCTAAGAAACCATCGCTCACGGTAGATTTGCATATCGAACAACTTTCAAATGATAGTTGGGCAATGAACAATGCCGAGATGTTGAAATTACAAATTAGCACTTTCGAGCGGCAGTTCGAGTCTGCCATTGCCAACGGAATGGACGAAATAACATTTATCCATGGGGTAGGAAATGGGGTCTTGAAAAATGAAATTCACAAAAGACTTTCGGGGAATAAAAACGTAAAATATTTCGAGGATGCTCAAAAAGAAAAGTTTGGCTATGGTGCAACTAAGGTGACAATAAAGTAGGCATTAAGATTTATGTTAAATATTGAAGATTTTGAAACAAATATTTATGTAAAATGTTACTAATGTAATTGTTTAATGATTTGATTATTAGTATATTAGAGCTAAAATTGTAATTTTAAAATCTCATAGTTTTTACATAAATCAACCTACTCAAATGAAAAAAATCCTCTTATCCGTTTCTATCGTAGTGCTTACTTTTTTGGGTTGTAAAAACCCTGAAACCGTTAAGCCTATTTCAGCTCCGAAAACAGTAATGACAACCATTTCTGGCATCGAAGTACCCATCCCGATAACACCAACTAATGAAACCGCAATTGGTGGTAAAATTTATATTGATGGAGTGCCACTCTTGAAAAAGACCGAGAGTAATAATGGTGATATTTCTGAATTTTTTTATAACGAAAAAAAGCAGTTGATAAAAATCAAATTTAGTGGAGAAAACGTTTGGGCTACCGAACAAATATTTACTTATTCCCCACAGGGGCTTTTAATTCAGTTGAATTTTATTGATAATCCAAACTATGTAGTGAGAACTTCGTTTGGGAAACCTGTCAATTCTCCGATTGTTTATGAGTATGACAATCAGAAAAAATTGTCAGCAAGATACACGACCTTGAGCAAGCAAACTTATGAAAACGATGAGCAAGGAAGAGCAGTTAAAGAATTTTCATTGTCATTAATTGCATCAAATCCTACACAAATACTTGCTGGTACATACAAGTATGATAATAGAAATAATAGAATTGAGTTTGTGCAAAGTGATCAAATTAACAAATATACTTTTGATGACAAGCTGAATCCTTTTCCAGATTCATACAGTATGCCTAAAGGGAAAAATAATTTATTAACCTCAAATACGACTGGTGGATGGTTTGGAGATAGCTCTGAAAATTATAAATACTCTTACAATAAGTTTGATTTGCCAACTGAAAGGTCTGATGCTAAAGGAAATGTGTTGAAATTTTCTTATTACGAATAAGAAAAGCCTCAAAAATAATCTTCCGTCATAAACAAATCTATTCAGATGAAACAAATTCTCTTATCCTTTTCGATAGTAGCTTTTACTTTTTTTGGCTGTAAGCAACCTGAAGAGGTGAAGCCTATTGTACCCAGAACTGTCATTAATGACGTGCTGGAAGTTCAAACTCCTCCAGAGAAAGAGAAAGAACTTTCGGGGAAAATTTATATCAATGGTATTCCACTTTTAAAGAAAATGGTTGATGCGTCTGGAACAACTTCAGAGTTCTTTTACAACGAAAGAAAGCAGTTAGCCAGACGGCATCTGGAAGGCGACAATCTTATGATTACAGATTATCTTTATTTTTATGATGGCGGAGAACTTGTTAGGAAATATGATTTTGTAAAGAACCCAGATTTTGTTTTCAAGAATTTCTTTGGAGTGTTAATTGTTGAACCAATTTTTTGTGACTATGATAGCCAAGGTAGAGTTATTACTTCAACAAAAGTTAGCTCAAAAACTACGTACGTGTACGAAAATGATGGTTTATTAGTGAAGGAGTTTTCCGTAGATTTCAAAGAAACAAATCCTGTTAACCGCTTGAACTCAATAAAATTGTATGATGGCAATAACAATAATACCGAAGTTAGACAGGGAGATTATATAGCCAAATATACATTCGATAACAAGATCAATCCGATTACTTTTTCAGTACGAAACAAAGAAAATAACGTACTTTCTGTGGACGCTGTTGGTGGTTGGTCTGGTGACAGCAAAGAGGTATATCAATACAAATACAACCAGTATAATTTGCCAATTGAAAGAAAAGATAACAAAGGGAATATAACAACTTATACTTACTACGAATAAACATAAAACGGTGTTGTGTGAAAAGTCTAAAGTTAAAAGTTTAAAGTATAATTCAGAATATTATTTGGAAATATTCAATTTTACAGAATAATATTTCTGCTTAAAACTTTTAACTCATAGACTTTAGACTTTTTACACAACCCCGTTTTATGTTATAAATCTTTTGGGTTATATGCTAATTCCCAAGCGGTATAAAAAATTAGCTGACTCCTTTTTAGCAAAACATCAAAATCAATTTTCTCGACATCATCCGTTGATTTGTGATAATCATCGTGTAAGCCACTTGTATAAAAAATGATTGGTATTTTATTTTTTGCAAAATTGTAATGGTCAGACCGATAGTATAACTGGAGTGGATGAGACTCCTTATTGTAAGTATAATCTAATTTGAGATGGATAGTTTTTTGATTTACCTCTTCGCTGAGAAGATGTAATTTCTTTGAAATTTTATCAGAACCTATCAAATAAATATAATCGTGATTCTTTTTGTACGACCTATCAACTCTCCCAATCATGTCAATATTCAAATCACAGATAGTATTTTTCAAATCAAAAATGGGTGACTGAGTATAATAATCAGAACCTAATAAGCCTTGTTCTTCGCCAGTAAAGCCAATAAATAATAGACTTCTTAGCGGAGGATGTCCTTCTTTTTTAGCATTTGCAAATGCCTGAGCTATCTCCATCATAGCAACAGTTCCAGAACCATCGTCGTCCGCCCCATTGAAAACTTCGCCATCTTGCGTTCCAATATGGTCATAATGGGCGGAGACAATAATGACTTCATTTTTCTTTTCAGTCCCTTCAATAAAGCCAAGTACATTTTCGCTTTTGATAAGCCCTTTCTTTTGGACATTTTCAATTGTTGGATTAATGAGAGGGCTGTACCGTCCACCAAAATATTCCTTAATATAAAAACTTTGATAGTACGATAAAACCCTTGTTGTATCGTCCCAAGTAAGTACAGGTTGAATTTCATTGGCTTGAAAATGTTTAGCAATATAATTTGCCGCAATTTTCTGCTCTCTCGAACCCGTCAATCGCCCTTTCATATTATCGTTCGACAAATATGAAAGATGTTCCTGTAAGTCTTCTTTGGTGATGGATTGTGCGTATTGATGACTGAAATTGTCATCAGAAAATGAGAAAATCAAGATGAGAGCTAAGAGTAGAATAATGTTTTTTGTCATGGGGTAAACCTGAGGAATTAATTATTTCTGTAACCACTTTACTGCCAAATCGCCAATTTTTGCTCCGCAGTTTTTACCCTGTACATTATCACAATTAAAGTGAATTCCCCCATAAACTCTTGAAATACCAGCCTCTTCTGCCATTTTACGAAGTTTTGTGGAATCTTGTGGAAAAAAGTGACTCAAAACTTTCGATGCTGAGGCAGAGAAAGTTGAATGTCCAGATGTATAAGAAGGAAAATTTGGTAAACTAATTCCTTTTTTAATTGAAGTATCAATCTGAGAAGGTCTCGGAAAAAAGTATTTGTATTTGGTGTACCAACAAGCCACAGCAGCATCATGAGAAGCCCTATTCATGGTAGCGAGAATTTGGGCAGTTTTTAGTTCAGAAAGACTTTTTGTACGAATTAATTCTTCTGCAATCTGATTCCAATGCCCTGGTGGTGTAAATGTACCAGCACCATCTGCCCAAAATTCTGCAATTTTCTGTTGTTCTGGAGTACGGTTTTTAGCAATTTCAGTAACGTTTTTCAAATCTTCCTTGAACTCCTGACTGTCTAAACTTGGGGGCGGAGGAGGAACTGTTCCCAATACAATTTTCTTGTCGAACCAAGTTTTCATTTCGCCCAATTTTGGCAACAAAGGAGAGCGTTTTGGTGATTCTTGACTTTCCCAAGCATCTTTGATTTTGTCCGCATTTTTTTTCCATTCATTGTCAAAATCAACTGCATCTTTAAAATTGTCATTTTCTGCATAAGCAATTACCTTCTGAGCCACTTTTTGTCCTAAATCTCCGCCTGCTTCTAATTCGCTTCTTAGGTTTGCACCAGACCAAACACGAGAACTGCCATGTTCCAAGGCTTTCTGATAAAGATAGTTTTTTTCAGCAGGAAAAAGGTATGCTAAAATACTGTACGAAACCGAAGCAACTACTGCATCCTCAGACGGATACGCAGGTAATTCACTGATAGACTGATTGTTAGAGATTCCATAACGATTCGCACCGAGCCGATTAAAGATGTATTTGTAATGCCAAGCCGTCACGAGAGCATCGTATTGTGCAACGCTTAATAGAGCATAAGCACGAGCCGCAAAAGGTGGCGAAGCCATTGGATGATTGGGGTCTGGAGCAAGTCCTGCTTGGGGCGTATGATTGTATTTAGCGACTAATTCTCTGGCGATTTCATTCCAACGTAAAACTGCCCCAGATTGCCAAAATTTAATCATTTCTGCCTGTACAGGCGACACAATTTTAATGATTTTCTGTGTTTCTTCAATTTCTTTCAAATACTCCTGAGAACCTACCGAAGAAGGAGCTTGTACAGAGATTTCAGTAGGAGAAGTTAGTAAAATTGTTTTCCATTTTCCTCCATCAACATTCAAATTAGTAACCACCAAAGGCGGAAATTCATTTGTTTTTGATGATTGATCTTTTTTACAATTCAACAAAAACAATGAAAAAATACCAATGATTACTGATTTAATATTTTGATGTTTGTAAGAGAACATGATTAACAAAGAGGAATAATAGTAAACGTTAAAAACAGTTCTGCAATTTTTATGCTAAACTTTTATTGTTGAGAAAAAACTCACACTCAATTTTATGTAAACCGCAAAGACAGAATTTGAAAAGAAGACTTGCGTCTTTCCGTCCTTGCGGTAAATTTTCACTAAGAATTTTTACGAACTATTGCCAAACCAATAAAAGTAAGTAATCCGTTAAGAATTAGTTTCTCGAAACCAAATTTATAACCCCCAAACCAACTTTCTGAATTACTGGCAATGATAAAAGTTAACAATGGTGCTACTACACAAATGAGAGGTACTAATTTGTCTTTTACGGGAGTTTTCAAGAATAAACCATAAGCAAAAAGCCCCAATAAAGGACCATAAGTATAACCCGCAATATCAAAAACCACAGAGATAATCGACTGATTACTAAAGGCTTTGAAAATTAAAATTACAATAAAAAACAGAGCAGAAAAACCCAAATGAACATTATGTTTAATTTTGTTTCGTTTGGATTCTTCTAATTTTTCAACATTCATAAAGTCAATACAAAATGAAGTTGTTAGAGCTGTCAGTGCAGAATCCGAACTGGCATAAGTAGCGGCTGTGATTCCTAACAAAAAAGTTACGGCAGCAATAATTCCAAAGTTTCCACCCAAAGCCAACATCGGATATAATTGGTCAGATTTTGCTGGTAAAGCAATTCCCATTTGGTCAGTATAAATGTATAAAAGTGAGCCTAAACTAATGAACATTAAAGTCGCAATGGCAAAGGTTACACAAAACCAGAACATATTCTTTTGGGCTTCGCCGAGGTTTTTGCAAGTAAGATTTTTTTGCATTAAATCTTGGTCTAAACCTGTCATGACTATGGCGATAAATATTCCAGAAAAGAAATCCTTGGCAAAATGATGCTTGTAGGAAAAGTCATCAAAAAAGAACATTTTAGCATATTTGCTACTCGAAATTGTATTGGGCAAATCGGATAAATTGATATTTAATTTATTGGTAATCAGGATGATGGTTAAAATTAAAGCCGTTAGCAAGAAAAAAGTTTGAAGTGTATCCGTAACAATAATAGTTTTTACTCCTCCTTTGTATGTGTAAATCCAAATCAATCCAATGGTGATAATTGAAGTAAGCCAGAAAGGAACATTTAGTTGGTCGAAAATAGCTAATTGCAACACCTGCACCGCCAAAAATAACCTTGCCGCCGAGCCTAAAGTTCGTGCTAAAAGGAAAAATCCTGCCCCTGTTTTGTAAGACCAAAACCCAAAACGTTTTTCAAGATAGGTATAAATTGAAATGAGATTCAGTTTATAGTAAAGTGGAAGCAGAACCGTTGCAATGATAAAATATCCGACTAAATTCCCCAAAATAATTTGATAATAAGAGAATGAATCCTTGCCAACTGCCCCAGGAACTGATATAAATGTTACGCCCGAAATAGAAGTTCCAATCATTCCAAAAGCCACTAAATACCAAGGCGATTGTTTGTTTGCAGTGAAAAAAGTATTAGTATCAGCTCCTCTCGACGTATATTGAGCTACCAAAATGAGCATTAAAAAGTAGGCAGCCAGAATGCCCATTGCTAAACTTGTTGACATATTTTTGTGTTGATAAATGTGGTATCGCTATTGGTCTAAAGCCAATTATATTCCAAGATTCAATAAAAAAATTAAATTTGCTAATAGAGTTTACAATTATTTTATGGAAAAAAATATTTACTTTTATTCCATAAAGCATTAAAGATTAAAAAATTGATTTATGAAACCTTTTGAATTACCCGAAATAGATACATACACGGATGTCCTGGAGCAGGTCATTGACACAGAACAGCATGATTTGATGGTATTTAATGATGAAATAAATACTTTTGATTTTGTCATTGATACGCTCGTAGAAGTATGCGGACATACGCCTGAACAAGCAGAACAATGCGTTTTGCTGATTCACTATAAAGGAAAGTGTTCGGTGAAAAAAGGCTCATTTGAAGAGCTTGCTCCGATGCGAAATGATATTTGTCGCAGAGGAATTGCCTCTGAGGTTGTGTAAACTATTTCTTCTAAAAAACTTCTTCTTCATTGAATTACCCTTCTAAATTAATAGAAAATGCTGTTGAGGAAATAGCAAAATTGCCAGGAATTGGTAAGAAATCTGCCCTCAGAATGACTTTGCACTTGCTAAAACGTGATGAAAGACAAACTTTAGCTTTGGCAGAAGCATTGATTAATGTTCGTACCAAAATCCAGCATTGTAAGCAGTGTTTCAATATTTCTGATAGCGATTTTTGTAATATTTGTACCAGCCCTAAGCGTGACCCCGCAATTTTAATTGTAGTAGAAGATACCAGAGATGTATTGGCAATTGAAAATACGGCACAATTCAGGGGATTATACCACGTTTTAGGTGGTGTGATTTCTCCATTAGAAGGAATTGGTCCTTCTGATTTGAAAATTGAAGCATTGCTACAAAGGATTGCGGATAAAAAAGATACCGAAGATGAAATCAAGGAAGTAATCTTGGGGTTAAGTCCAACGATGGAAGGTGACACTACTGCTTTTTATATCACAAAAAGATTAAAATTATTAGGACTGAAAATCACTACCATTGCTCGTGGTATTCCGATTGGTGGAAACTTGGAATACGCCGATGAAATTACATTGGGTAGAAGTATCGTGAGTAGAGTAAGTTATGAGTAGATTGTCGTTGCTCGATTTTTCGATGTTCGTTGCTTGATTTTCATTGCTCGATTTTTCGATAATCGAACATCGACCTGCGAACATCATTTCTCGCTTTTTTGTATTAGTAAAATCAAAAATTATCTATTTTAAAGTGCTAAAAGCCAAAAGCTGATAGCCAAAAGCAAAATATCATGAACCGTAAAAACTTTCTTCAAAAAAGTATATTCTCAGTATTGGCGTTCTCAAGTTTTAAGGGATTTTCTTTTAAATCAAGCTACAATGATTCATTAAAGAAAATGACATTGAATGAGGTTTTAGCAGAAACTACCCCATATACCTTGGCTGCTTTGCCTTATGGTGTAGATGCCCTTGAACCCCATATTGATAAAATGACCATGGAAATCCATCATGGTCGTCATCATAAAGCGTACGTTGATAATTTGAATAAAGCCCTTTTGGATAAGCCAGAAGCAAAAATGACTTTGGACGAATTAATTAAAAATGCAGGTAAAATGCTCCCTATGGTGCGTAACAATGCAGGTGGGCACTGGAATCATACTTTTTTCTGGTCTATCATGGCTCCGAAAGCAGGAGGAATGCCAACTGGAAATGTTGCCGCACAAATTACCAAACAGTTTGGAACTTTAGACAAATTCAAGGAAGAATTTACAAAAGCAGCTACTTCAAGATTTGGTTCTGGTTGGGCTTGGTTAACGGTTGAAAAAGGCGGTAATCTTACCGTAAGTTCAACAGCAAACCAAGACAATCCGATGATGGATGTTGCTGAGAAAAAAGGTATGCCAATTTTAGGATTAGATGTCTGGGAACACGCTTACTATTTGAAATACCAAAACAAAAGAGCAGATTACGTTACTGCATTTTGGAATTTAGTCAATTGGACTAAAGTAGAAGAATTATACAATGCCTCAAAATAATTGTAGAGTTTTGAATTGTAGAATTGTTGAGATTGTACAATTCAAAACTTCATCATAAATAAAAAACAACCTCATCAATCATGACTAATGATACGCTTTTAGATGCTATTCCATCGCTGGATTTAGCTGATTTTACTTCAGGAGATGCTCAGAGAAAATCTCAATTTGTACAAGAATTAGGAAGAGCTTTTAATAATATTGGCTTTGTTGCGATTAAAAATCACGGTCTATCTGCGGATTTGACTAAGCATTTGTATGATACCATTCAAAGGTTTTTCTTTTCTCCTGATGAACTCAAGCAAAAATATGCAATTCCAGGTGTAGCTGGACAACGGGGCTATATTGGTAAAGGAAAAGAAACTGCCAAAGGATTCAAAGTAGCTGATTTAAAGGAATTCTATCATGTTGGTCAGCCATTTAAAAACGATGGAGATTCAATTTGGTCTGAATATCCAGAGAATGTTTTTCCTTCTGAATTGCCTGAATTCGAGAACTTTACTGTGGAGGCTTATGAAACTTTAGAAAAAGCAGGGAAAAATCTTCTACGTGCAATTGCCATTTATTTAGGACTGGAAGAAACCTATTTTGAAGATAAGGTAAAGAATGGGAATTCTATTCTTAGAGCGATTCATTACTTTCCGATTCCAAATCCAAATGAAGTTCCAGATGGAGCTGTACGTGCAGCAGCACATGGAGATATTAATTTAATAACTCTTTTGATGGGAGCTTCGGCAGAAGGTTTGGAAGTCTTACGACGTGACGGAGTTTGGATTCCGATAACAGCTTTACCAGACCAAGTAATTGTAAACGTTGGTGATATGCTCGACCGTCTGACAAACCATAAATTGAAATCTACGATTCATAGAGTGGTAAACCCTCCAAGAGAAAAATTAGGTACATCTCGTTTTTCAATTCCATTTTTCATGCACCCACGTTCAGAAATGAATTTAACTTGTTTAGATTCTTGTGTGGATGCTCAGAACCCAAGAATGTACGTAAATATGACCGCAGGAGAGTTTTTGGATGAAAGATTGATTGAGTTGGGCTTGAAGAAATAGAAGAATTATTAATATATGATGACTATAACCATGACTGAAAAACAAAGATTTTCTCAGATAGAAATGAAATCTGATATGTCGGAAGTAAAAAATACATTAGGACTTATTTTACAAAAATTAGATAAATAATAGATGACTCCTTCTTTATGTTTTGGGGAAGGAGTTATTTTTTCTACAAAAATCTCAATTTACCTCCTAAAATATCCATTAGTTCATGAAAAAAATCAGAAAAATCATTTTTTTGAAAGACATTCTGATTTTGGCTTTTACCGCTTTCGGAGGGCCACAAGTACATTTGGCTATGTTCTTAGAAATTTTAGTCAAGAAACATAACTATCTTACTGAAGAAGAACTGCTTGAATTACAGGCACTTTGCTCGATTCTCCCTGGACCAACTTCCACTCAAACGCTTACAGCTTTAGGTTTCAAAATTGGTGGACCTGTGTTTGCCTATCTTACATTAATTGTTTGGATTACACCCGCAGTTGCCATCATGACGGCTGCTGCTTTTGGTATGACTTATCTTCGAGATCGTTCAATTATTCGTTTTATTCAACCAATTGGAGTTGCTCTAATCATTCAGGCGGGCTTTGTTATTGGGAAAAAAGTGATTAAAAATAAATTAGGAATCGGATTGATGATTCTTTCTGCTGCATTTTCCTTCTATTTTCAGTCGCCTTATGTTTGCCCGATTGCTTTGATTGTCGGCGGAATTGTTACTGCTCGGAATTATAAAGAATACACTCCGCAACCCAAGCATAAAATGATAATTCCTTGGGCAAATTTTAACCTATTTTGGATATTTTTGATTTTTTTGGCTGTTCTCGGTCATTTCACGGACTATCTTCCTGTTCGTTTATTTGAGAATTTTTATCGAAATGGTAGTCTCGTTTTTGGTGGTGGACAAGTACTCGCTCCAATGCTATTTACTGAATTTGTAGAATTTAAGCAACTGATTAGACAAGATGACTTCCTGACAGGTATGGCACTGTCTCAAGCATTACCTGGACCTGTGTTTGCACTTACGTCTTATATTGGTACGTTGGCACTAAAAGGAACTTCATTTTGGGAACAATTGCTGGGGAGTGCCGTTGGAGCAATGGGAATATTTTTGCCTGGTACTTTTTTGATATTTTTTGTCTATCGAATCTGGGGACAGCTCAAACAGTTTAGAGCAATTAGGGCATCTTTAGAAGGAATTAATGCCACTTCTACGGGGCTGACATTAGCGGCAGCTTTTACATTTTTAGTTCCAATGGTTTCAGAAACCGACTGGGTTTCACTATTGGTAGTAATAGCAGTTTTTTGTTTAGCTCAATTCACGAAAATTTCTCCATTTTTTATCTTTTTGGGAGGCTTGATTTTAGGATTCATTTTTTAAAAGTCTTTTTTATTTTACAAAATGTATGAAATATTTGTCATTTTGTAAAATAAAACGTACTATTGTTTCGTATTTAATATGAACTTTAAAACACAATAGAAATGAAAAACAGATTTCTTTTTCCGAAAAACTATAAAACAATTGGTTTTGTAGTAGCAATTCCTGCAATTGTTTTGGGCTATTTTTGTATGCACCAAAATTTTCAGTTTCAGTTTTTGCACATCAATTTACCTTTTATGCTTTCTGGTGACTTCTCAGATAAAAAAGTACTTTTTGATGATATAAATTTGACCAATACCATAGTAATCACCCTAACAATTATTGGCTTGTTAATGATAGCATTCTCAAAAGAAAAAATTGAAGATGAATATGTTGCACAAATTAGATTGGAATCTCTTCAATGGGCATTTTATTGTAATTTTATCTTACTGATACTTATCACATTTTTGGTTTATGGTATTGATTATTTTTCAGTTACCGTTTACAATATGTTTACGCCTTTGGTGATTTTTATTCTGAGATTCAATTATATTTTACACATAAAACCGAGTTTTGAAAAAAGCCCAGAAAGGAGTTTGCATGAACAATAAAATTAGAATTGAGAGAGCTATAAAGGACATTACGCAAGCAGATTTAGCGGAGGCAGTAGGAGTAAGCCGCCAAACAATTAACGCTATGGAAAGTAACAAATACGTACCTTCCGCAGTTTTGGCGATGAAAATTGCAAGATATTTTGGAAAGAATTTTGAAGAAATTTTTACGCTGACGGAGGAGGATTGAGGTTTTCGATGTTTGTTATTTGGTTGTGAATTTACCAAAATCCTTTTGCAATTACCAATATAAAAAAAGTCCATTCCTTCACCAGAAATGGACTTTTTTTGCCCGAAAATCGAATAACGAAAATCGAAACCTACAATTTCAAAACTACAAACTCGACTCTTCTATTTACTTTTCTTTCTTCGTCAGTTCCTTTCAAAACAATCGGTTTTGTGCTGCCATATCCTACTGTTTGAATACGTGCCGTAGGAATTCCTTTTTTAGCGAGATATTCTCTACAAGCGTTTACTCGGTCTTCTGATAGTTCTTGATTTGCTTCAGGGTCGCCAATGATGTCGGTATGTCCTTCCAAACGAATTTCCATTGTAGGGTTATCTTCCATCATGGTTTGTAACTTATTTAATTCCGAGTAAGAAGCAGGTAAAAGGTCAGATTTTGATGCCTCAAAATAGATATTTTTCAAGGTAATTTTATCTCCAACCGCTAAGGGAACTAAATAAATATCTTTGCTAACTTTCTGACCACCAGATGCTTTACTCAAATCCAAAACATCATTGGCAGAAATATATCCTTTTGCATGAGAAACGTAAGTATAAACTTGTCCTTTCGGCAAAGACATTCTGTACAGACCCGTTGATGCAAAACTTTGGACAGAATCAACAACATTGATGCTGCTCGAAAGTTTGAAATTAATAGTTGCTGAAATTGGACGATTAGTTTTTGAATCTCTTACAATTCCTGAAACGTTGACCAAAGTTACTGCTGGTGGCGTTGGTGTTGACTCGGGTTTTGGTGTATCAACTTCACCTACTTTTCCAGATTTTTTAGGCGTTTTTGTTCCAGTTGAACCTGTTCCAGTTGATGATGGAATTGTACTACTTGGGGGTCTCGAAGGTGCTGGGCTTGGCTGACTTTGTGGCTGCGGATTTGCTGGCGGAATATACACATTATCCGCAGGGTTAGCTACGTGCAAACCGTAGATATTCCAGCAAATTAGTTTGTCATAATCATTGCATTCAAACAAATCAAAATCTTCCAGACCTTTATCTAATCTGTCGAAATAAACTACAAAATTGATGACATCACCAGGGTAAGTTTTACGACGATTCGTTCTGGGTCCATTAGGATCAATTGATTCCTGTGGAATTCCTTCAACTTTTACAAAATTGAATTCTCTTGCACCCTCTGCCGCAATCAATCTACCTTTTGGGTGAAATGCAATATCGCCAGTAGATTCCAACTGCCCGTTTCTATTGTATTGTTTTTGCCCATTGTCCGTATAAGTCATATACAAAATTGTATAACGGTCTGTTAATCTGATACTTGCGACAGATACTCGATTGTCAGCCGCTCTACCATTGGTGGGGTCGTTGCCACCATTCGGATTTGGCTGAGAAGTTCTTCCTCCACCACTTGGGCGTTGTGTACCACCACCAGAATTGCCTCCTTGTGGAAACATACTTGGGTCGCAGCTTTGTAATAAAAATGCTGATGCGAGGAGAATGAGTGCTTTTTTCATATTCTTGTGGAAAAGATATTTTATTTCTGTAACGGAAAATTACAAGAAAGTAACGGAATTTTAACAAGACATTAACATTTTACCGACTTTTAATTAATGAATATCCGACCAAAGCATCCGCACGGCTACCAATTGGACGATGGTAAATAAAGACCTCATAATTATTCTCAGTTTGGGCATGAGAGCCTTCCAATTCTGTTTCACTAACTTCACCTTTTGCGTTCTGAGTGATATAATTAAAATTATAAATTCCTTGTTTCAATTGAATATTAGCTTCATACGCCTTGCTTTCGGGTACATATTTCATCAGATTTTTTTCATTCAAAACCCAATTATTAAATCCTCCATTTACATAAACTTTCTTATCTTCAATTTCGTCCATCCGTAATTGAAAACTCACCTGTACGTAGTCAGCGTCAGTGCCTCCTCTGTTGGTTTCATAATTATCAATGACAAACATTCCATTAAAATCCTTGGTGTCAACGTAGGTCAAACCATTTTGTGGTTTATCGTATCTCAGAATCAAAATACTTTCCTTTTCGCCTTGTTTTGTATCTGAAATATTGAATAATCTTTGCTGAGTACTCCGTGCATCGAACATTCTGAATTCATTGCCCCCAAGCATCAAATTTTCATTGTTGAAATACCTGAATTCTAACTTTTTATCGAACTCATTCACCATAAAAGGTTTGAGATTTCTAAGCGTTTTATTATCTCTGAAATTCTGACGAACAATAATATTGAAATCTTCTTTTGGGTTAATGACCTCATAACCAGCATAGTTAATGCCAATATTGACTTCTTGGTATTGGTATCTTTTCTCTGGATTATTGGCAAATTTTACATTTCCTCCTGTACTTACTCGACCATCACAGACCATGAACCTATGGGTGAGAACCACATCTTCTTCATCCCTATTTTTGTAAACCATCACCATAAAATTTCCTGAAACTTTAGTTCTTGGAATCTCGAAAGTAAAATGAGAATAAGGAATTTTTGTAGCGAAGGAATTCTGATAATCTCTAATCGGGAAATCATTACTTTCTGTCAAAAACTCAATTTCATTCAAAACAGAAGGACTCCAATCTGCATTGTAATGAAAGATTTTTGCTCTAAGGTTCTGAAAATCAGACTTTAAATAGTCAAATTCAAGTAAAAGAGGAGTGAATTCTTGTAAATTTATCACAGGCGGATTCAACATTTCCTGTGCAGTTTTATGATTATTGATAAGTGGATATAAAAGTACCGTTCTAAAGTTTGGGTCGTAAACTTTATTTTCGGGTTTAAAATTTTGAGCAGCACTCATAAAACCACAAAAAAACAGGAACAAGCCAAAGCAAGTTCCTGTAAAATATTGATTGTTTTTTTCTTTCATTTTAAGAATGTAAATCGACTTGTCAAGTCGTTATGATAATTGTTTTTACTCTCCACGATTTGACAAATCGTGTTAAAACCTACCATCGAAAATCGAACAACAAGCATCGAAATCCTAAACGCTTACTTCTTCTAATTCCATCATGGAAGTTTCCCAGTCATCGTTGGCAGTTTTTAGTTTTTTCTGTAACGCAAGGTATTCTAAATTTAGCTCTTTCAACGCCACTGCATTCGAGAAAATTGTTGGGTCTGCCAATTTATTTTCAATGAGTTTCTTCTGATTTTCTAATTGCGAAATCTGATTTTCCTGCTCGTCTATTTTCTGTTGAATCTTTTTGGCTAATTTCTGATTCTCTGAAGTATTATTTTTGTAAACAGGCTTTGCGTCCGTTTTTGTTTCAGCTTTTTTAGAAGTATCAGGCTGTGATTTTTCACTTTCCGCACGGTTAGACTGCCATTCTTCATATTCTTCATACGTTCCAGGATATTCTTTTATCTGCTCGTCTTCAATGTACCAAATTTTATTCGCAATTTCGGATACAAAAAATCTATCGTGAGAAACCACTACATAACTGCCCTCGTACTGTTGCAATGCTTGAATCAAAATGTTTACCGACATCATGTCCAAGTGGTTGGTTGGCTCATCGAGTAGTAAAAAATTAGCCTCAGAAATCAACACTTTTGCCAAAGCAACTCTTGATTTTTCTCCTCCAGAAAGCACTTTGATTTTCTTAAAAACCTCTTCACCCGAAAACAAAAAACAACCCAAAATACTCCGTAATTCTGTCTCTAATTTAGTAGTTCCTGTCATTTTTAACTCATCCAAAAGCGTATTATCAACTGTCAGACTTTCTAATTGATGTTGTGCATAAAATGAGTCGATTACATTATGCCCCATTCTACGCTCGCCTTCTATGTTTTCAGAACCATCAATAATTCTCAAAAGTGTTGATTTTCCCTTGCCATTCGCTCCAATTAGGGCAATTTTATCACCTCTTTCCAAAATGGCATTGGCATGAGTAATAATTCTCTTAGCTCCGTACGCCTTCGTGATGTCTTCCAAGTGCATAATAAAACGCCCAGGTTGAGTCGTGAAATTGAACTTAAAATTCACTTTCGCATTTTCGTCCAAAACATCATCAATCATATCCATTCGTTGTAGTGCTTTCACACGTGACTGCACCTGACGAGCCTTTGTGGCTTTTGCCTTGAATCTGGTAATAAACCGCTCAGTCTGACGAATGGCTGCTTGTTGGTTTTCAAAAGCACCCTTCTGGATTTCGTTTCTGAGGGCTTTTTCTTCCATAAAAAATGAATAATTTCCAGAATATGCAATCAATTTTGCCCCAGAAACTTCCACGATAGAAGTAACTGTATTATCCAAAAAGTACCTATCGTGAGACACCACGATAATTGCACCCTCATAAGTATTGATATATTTTTCAACCCATTCAATTGAAGGTAAATCCAAGTGGTTGGTAGGCTCATCAAGCATCAAAAGAGAAGGTTTCTGGAGGAGCAATTTTGCCAACATCACACGCATACGCCAGCCCCCAGAAAAGGTACGCAAAGGTTGCTGTAAATCTTGGGTATTGAACCCTAAACCTTCCAAAATAGCCTCCGCTTCTGACTGAATAGTATAGCCACCCAATGCTTCAAACTCATCCTGAAAACGAGCTAATTTATCAATATCAGCATCTTCATAATTAGTTTCCATTTTACTCAAAACCTTGTCAATTTCACCCTGAAGGAAGTTTTGTCGCTCAAACGCCTGCATTGCAACCTTTAAAATAGAATCATCAGATTGGTAGGAGAGGAGGTCTTGATTAAGGAATCCGATAGAACATTCTCCTGATTTTGAAATATTTCCACCATCGGGTTGATATTCACCAGAAATTAATCTTAAAAGGGTAGATTTTCCAGTACCATTTGCTCCAACAAGACCGATTTTATCTTTTGGTTTAATATGCAAACTTGCCTCATCGTACAAAGGACGACTCCC
>JAAFJL010000030.1 GCA_013298865.1 Cytophagales bacterium
TCAGAATACCTTCAAAGAATACGTAGATTTATATGCTTATTCTACTTGGTTCGGAAAAAATATGTACATCGAATTTGATGCTTGTGCTTTGTCCAATATCCTTTACTGTTTACTTTCTTACGGAGTAGAATTTGACCAACACGGAAGAGATTCTCTGGAATATATCATGGGTATAATCTTGAAAAAACAATACTTGACCCACCCCTTCAAAGTCGCACACCAGTACAAACGCACGCCTCTGATTATGTATCACGTAGGACGACTTTTAGCAGATTTTGATTTGCCAGATACCCAAGACGTACGCAAGATTTTGATTAACGATATGCAAGAATATTTGCAAAGAGAATTGCATATCATGGATAGGATTTTGATTGTTACAACTTTAAAAAAATTAAAAGTAAGTCCACAACAATCAATCAATTATGAAGAAATAGAGCGTATCACCGCCAAAGATTTTGAGGGTTTTTATTTTTTCATAGCGGGATTTCTTACGGCGTATGAGTTTCCGTTTTTTTACAAAATGGCTTCTTCTCCACTTTTTCATATCAATTGGTTTTCCGAAGCACATTGTTGGGCATTGGTTGCAGAGTATTTAAGTACTTAGACTTTCGCAGGAAGTCTATTGGAGAATAAGGAAAAAGTATTATTTTCGTTCATGAAATATGTAAACGGTAGCAATAGAGCTATTTCTGTCTATTATTTTTGAGAAATATTCAATTGATAATTGCCCCACTCCTTAGTTTATGAAAAAACAATTTGCCAACCTACTAATTATTGCTATGGTTTCGCTTCCACTCGGAATGTTGTTTTCATATCTTTATATTCAGCAATACGGTAATCCACTTCGTCCGCCAATTTTGCAAAACATTGGGGCAATGTCAACAGATTCCACTGATGTTGAGGATATTAGTCTCAATCCCAATGAACCATCGACCAAGAAATCTGTTCAGCCCAATGCCGTAAATCCTTCTCCAGTAGCACCAGATGCAGGTGTGTCAGAAGAATATTTGGTAATTACAGGGGTTTTCAAAAGCCAAGAAAATGCAGACAAAGAAATTAAACGTTTGAAAGGTTTAGGCTATCAAACTGCTTACAGTTATCCGTCTCCATCAAATCCGAAATTGAAGATTGTGTGTGCTGGAAAATTTGCAGATTCAAAAGCAAGAAACGCCGCTAAGTCATTGAAAGACAAAGGTGTAGAGGCTTTTATAGATAAAAAATAACCAAATCAGGAGAAAGGGATGGAAGGGAGACAGGAAAAAGGGCGATACAGTCCGTCTTGACTAACTTCTTCCTGTCTCCCTTCCTCCTTTTTTTCTTTCCTCCTGTTTAAAGAATTCCTTCTTTCAATAAATCATGGAGATGAACAAAGCCGAGAGGCTTCAATCCGTTTGTAACTAATAATTGAGTAATGTTTTTTTCCTGCATAATCCGCAATGCTTCGGTAGCGTAGGTATCATCTTCAACCGTTTTTGGAGAAATCGTCATAATGTCTTTTGCCTCTAAACCCGTCAGATTCTCATGCAGATTAAGCATCCTTCTAATGTCACCGTCTGTGATGATTCCTGCTAAATTTCCATTTTCTTCCAAAACAGCCGTTGCACCCAATCTTTTAGAGCTAATTTCGATGATTACATCTTTGATAGAAGTTTTTGTGAAAACCTTCGGAAACTCATGCTGTGGATAAATATCTGAAACCTTCAAGTATAATTTTTTTCCTAAAGCACCCCCAGGATGGTATTTGGCAAAATCCTTGCTATTGAATCCACGGCATTCCAGAAGACAAACCGCAAGGGCGTCGCCTAATGCTAATGCCACAGTTGTAGAGGTTGTCGGAGCTAAGTTGAGGGTATCAGCTTCTTTTTCTGCGAGGGCATTCAAAATAAAATCTGAGTTTTGTGCTAAATAAGAATTGGTATTTGACACCATAGCGATTAACTTTACTCCTGTTCTTTTAATAAGAGGAACTAAAACCTTTACTTCTGGAGTATCACCAGATTTTGAAATACAGATAACAGCATCTTCTGCTTGAATCATGCCTAAGTCACCATGAATCGCATCGGCAGCGTGCATAAATAATGAGGGCGTTCCAGTAGAATTGAGGGTTGCTACAATTTTCTGAGCAATAATTGCACTTTTGCCAATACCAGTAATCACAAGCCGCCCCCGACAGCTAAGTAGGTGATTTACACAGGCTTCAAAATCATTATTAATATTTTCAGCAATTTTTAATATGGCATAAGCCTCTTCTTGCAAAACTTTTTTTGCAGTTGATTGAATATTTTTTATTAATTTCAAATTAGGATTCATTTAGTCTTGGGTATATCTTAGTAATACTTTTCGAGAAGTTTCGAGAATCTAATACAAAGATAAGCGAAGATTTTTTACAGAATTTTTTAAATTTCAACGGCAATTAAGTAATTGCCAATGGCTTAAAGCCAATAAACACCAGAACCAAATTAATTCACAAAACCTCAATTAGAATAAAAATGAGTGTTAGTCAAGATACCACCGACCTTCTGAGGGAGAAGCTCAAAGAGACCTTCGGATTCAGTCAATTCCGTGGAGAGCAGGAGGAAATTATCAAAAATACCCTTTCTGGCAAAAATACTTTTGTAATAATGCCGACAGGTGCAGGGAAATCCCTGTGTTATCAGATGCCCGCCATTGCTACTGAAGGAACTGCAATAGTTATATCACCTCTGATTGCCTTGATGAAAAATCAGGTTGATCAAATGAATGCTTTTGGCATAAATGCACAATTCCTGAATTCTTCTATGAATCGGGCTGAAATGACCAAAGTCAAGAAAGACGTAATTGCTGGCAATGTAAAATTATTGTACATCGCTCCAGAATCTTTGACGAAAGTTGATAACTTGGCATTCCTGAAACAAGCAAAAATTTCATTTGTTGCCATCGACGAAGCCCACTGTATTTCAGAATGGGGACATGATTTCCGTCCAGAATATCGCAGAATCAGAAGTATCGTCGAAAGTATTGATGAGAAACTGCCTATTATCGCCCTAACGGCTACCGCAACGCCCAAAGTGCAACAAGATATTCAGAAGAATTTGAATATGGATGATGCTACTTTGTTCAAGTCGTCTTTCAATCGTAAAAATCTTTACTACGAAATCAGAGGTAAAGGAAATGATGCTGACAAGCAAATCATCAAATACATAAAAGTCAACCACGGAAAGGCTGGAATTATCTATTGTTTAAGTCGTAAAAAAGTTGAGGAAATTGCTAACTTACTGACTGTCAATGGTGTAAAGGCATTGCCATACCATGCAGGTCTCGAAAGCGATGTCCGTATGGCAAATCAAGAGGCATTCCTGAACGAAGAAGTTGAAGTAATGGTAGCCACAATTGCCTTCGGAATGGGAATTGATAAACCAGATGTTCGTTTCGTGATTCACTACGATGCACCAAAATCTTTGGAGGGTTATTACCAAGAAACAGGACGTGCAGGGCGTGATGGTCTGGAAGGTGTTTGTATTATGTTTTATGCAAAAGAAGACATCAATAAATTAGATAAATTCAATAAAGATAAAACAGTTCCTGAGCGTGACAATGCCAAAATGTTACTGAACGAAATGGTGTCTTTCTCAACTTTAGGGACGTGTCGTCGCCGTCAGTTGATGCACTATTTTGGCGAACAGATGGACAAAGATTGCGGCTTTTGTGATAATTGTAAAAAACCAACTTCTAAATATAAAGTAGAAGAAGAAGCAATTTTAGCCATAAAAGCTGTCATTGAATCTGGTGAACAGTTTGATTCACAGCACATTGCGGATATTGTTCTGGGTAACAAAAGCCAAGCAGTACAGGGAGCAGAGCATCATAAATTAGAGGTTTTCGGAAAAGGTAAAAGTTATTTCAAACTCAAGACAGATGATGACGAAGACGAGGATGACGAAGAAGACGATGAAGTAGAATTTTCTGACGAAGAGGATGCAGACGGAAATCCGATTCCAAAACCAAAAGCCAAGAAAAAACCAAAAGTAACCAAACGCAAAGCACCACAGCAAGAACCCGTTGAACAATGGATTTCGATGTTGAGACAGATTACCGTTTTGGGATATTTGGAAAAAGATATTGAGAATTATGGTGTACTGAAAATTTCAGAAAAGGGAAAAAACTACCTGAAAGACTCATACCCGATTACTTTATCGAAAGACCACGATTACGAAAATGAGGTAATTCAGGAAGATGAAGAAAACGAAGCTGCTGCTGCAAGTGCAAAAGGTTCGTACGATGAAGCTCTTTTTGAATTATTGAAAAACTTACGGAAAAAATTAGCAAAAGAGAAAAATCTTCCTCCGTATGTGATTTTCCAAGACCCGTCATTAGAAGAAATGGCGACAACCTACCCAACTACCAAAGATGAGATGGCTCAAATCAATGGGGTAGGAATGGGTAAAGTGGTGAAATTTGGAAAAGGATTCATTGATTTAATCAAAAAATACGTTGACGAGAACGAAATCGAAACTGCCCAAGAGGTTGTTGTGAAATCGGCGGTTAATAAGTCAAAAATTAAAATTCATATCATTCAACAGGTTGATAGAAAAATAGATTTAGACATTATCGGAGAACAGAAAGAGCTTTCGATGGAAGAAATCATTGAAGAAATTGAGCATATCTGTTACTCTGGAACAAAATTGAATCTTGATTATTATATCAACCAAGTGATTGAACCAGATAAGCAAGAAGAAATCTATGAATATTTTATGTCGTCTCATTCAGACAGTATCGCAACGGCATTATTAGAATGTGACATTGAAGACATAACAGAAGCAGAACTTCGTTTAATGCGAATTAAGTTTTTGAGTGAAGTAGCGAATTAAAAATTGGCGATGGAAGAAAAAGAAGATGTGTCATGCAATTCTTTAGATAATAATTATGATTGGACTAAAGAAGAATTACAAAGTTTGTCAAAGTTTATTCCGTCGTCATTACAATCTAATGAAGATTTTTCAGAGTGGCTTGTTATGCCAGAAATTCAATAAATTACTGCCAAAATTATTTTTTGAATAACCATCTGATAATCAGATATATACCAATTAAATGAATACACTAATTTTAGGTTCGGGGGGGCGTGAACACACTTTTGCTTGGAAAATCGCACAAAGTCCGCTTTGTAATAAATTATTTGTAGCTCCAGGAAATGCAGGAACGGCTCAGGTCGCAACTAATTTATCTATTGGGTATAATGATTTTGAGAAAATTGCGGAGGCAGTCTTGGCGAATGATATTGATTTAGTAATAGTTGGTCCAGAAGAACCATTAGTAAAAGGAGTTCGTGATTTTTTTCAATCAAGAGAAGAACTTCAACACGTACTAATGGTTGGTCCAGATGCTCATGGAGCGATGTTGGAAGGCTCAAAGGATTTCTCGAAAAACTTCATGTTAAAGTACGGAATCCCAACGGCGGCGTCACAGACTTTCACCAAAGATACGCTTCAAGAAGGTTTGCAATATCTTGATAATCAGAGACTTCCAATAGTTCTGAAAGCAGATGGTTTGGCAGCAGGCAAAGGTGTTATCATTGCTCAGAGTTTAGATGAAGCTAAAACCGCACTGTCAGAAATGTTGATTGATGCTAAGTTCGGAGATGCCAGTAGTAAAGTAGTTATTGAAGAATTTTTGACAGGGATTGAACTTTCAGTATTTGTTTTGACAGACGGGAAAAACTACAAAATTCTCCCAGAAGCCAAAGACTATAAACGAATCGGTGAAGGTGACCAAGGATTGAATACAGGTGGTATGGGGGCGGTTTCGCCAGTACCTTTTGCCAATGAAAAATTCATGAAATCCGTTGAAGAACAAGTAATTATTCCAACGGTTGAAGGTTTGAAAAAAGAAGGAATTAATTATAACGGATTCATTTTTATAGGTCTAATGAACCACGAAGGAGAACCTTATGTGATTGAGTATAACGCTCGCATGGGAGACCCCGAAACAGAAGTTGTTTTTCCAAGAATAGAGTCTGACATATTAGCTTTAATGATTGCTACTGCAAAAGGCGAATTGTCTGATATAGAGTTAGTTGTGAGTAAACAACACGCAGTAACAACGATGATAGTTGCAGGCGGATACCCAGAAGATTATCGTAAAGGAGATGTTATTGTTGGGTATGATTCAGTGAAAGATGCCTTGATTTTTCATGCAGGAACAAAACATGAAGGCTCAATGGTCGTTACTAATGGTGGGCGAGTGATGGCACTAACGGGAATGTCTAATACGCTGGAAAGAGCGATTCAGAAATCTCAGAAAGCCGCCCAACAAATTCTTTTTGATGGTAAAAACTATCGAAAAGATATTGGCTTAGATGTTTTGAGATATTCATAGGAGTTTCTCAAATCTTAAAAAATCAAAACTATGGGATGCAAATCATGTTCTTCAGGAAGCTGCGGATCTAAAAATAAAAAAGAAGGAGAAGTTGTTTCGGGATGTGCCAATAATGGTGCTTGCGGAACGGGCGGTTGTAATAAAATGAATGTCTTTGACTGGCTTTCAGATATGGATACCCCCACTTTTCAGAAATTCAATATCGTTGAAGTAAAATTCAAAGGTGGTCGTAAGGAATATTATCGCAATGTTTCCTTTATAGAGCTTCATGCTGGTGACCCCGTTATTGTGGACGTTCCCAATGGTCATCACTTAGGTTTTGTGTCATTACAAGGCGAATTAGTTCGTTTGCAGATGCTCAGAAAATCTGTCAAAGACAACGAGGAAATCAAAACGATTTACCGCAAAGCCAACGAAAAAGACCTCGAAAAAAACGACCAAGCCATTGCTCGTGACCTTCCGACTATGTACCGCACCCGTGAAATCATCAAGGAACTAAAACTCCCGATGAAACTTTCGGATGTGGAATTTCAATCAGATAATACCAAGGCAATCTTCTATTATTCTTCTGATGACCGTGTGGATTTCAGAGAACTCATCAAAACTTTAGCATCAGAATTTAAAATTCGGGTAGAAATGAAGCAAATCTCACTTCGCCAAGAAGCCGCTCGTGTAGGTGGTATAGGCGTATGTGGAAGAGAATTATGCTGTTCTACTTGGCTGACAGATTTCAAAAACGTAACCACTTCGGCGGCACGTTACCAGAACCTTTCCTTGAATCCAGTTAAACTTTCTGGACAATGTGGGCGTTTGAAATGTTGCCTAAATTATGAGTTAGAAACTTATATGGATGCCTTGAAGGACATTCCTACAATTGATAAAAACCTACGTACAAGTAAAGGAGAGGCAATTTTACAAAAAACAGACATCTTCAAAAAAGTGATGTGGTTTGGATATCGGGGCGAAGAAAGCACATGGTTTTCGGTGAGTACTGATGTTGTGAAAGAGATTCAAAAGTTGAATGAAAAAGGAGTTTTCCCGACATCATTTGAAGAATTAGCTGCTCCAATTCCAGAGTCTGAAAGAGAAGTAAGAACTGCCAGTGGTATCAATGCTGATTTGGACAAAATGGATAAAAAATACGGTGGAGGTTTGAAGAAAAAAGGGAAACCTGATGTCTCAAATCCAAACCGTAGTTTCAATAGAGATAATAGCCGTGGAGGAGAACCACAGAGAAATGTTCCGCAGAATAAAGGTCCTCGTCCTGATTTCAAACAAGAAAGGAAAGACATAAAACCACCTGAAATTAAACCAGAAGTTACTGGTAATCAGGCGGTTCGTCCACAACAGGAAAGACCACCACAGAAGAATTTTCAGAAACAACAAGGTCAGCAAGGGCAAGGAAAACCCAATCCAAATCAGAATAGACCGCAAGGTCAGGGTAATCCGAATCCAAATCAGCCACAAGGAGGGCAGGGTAAACCAAATCCGAACCAGAATAGACCACAAGGAGGGCAGGGTAAACCAAATCCGAATCAGAATAGACCACAAGGAGAGCAGGCAAAACCGAATCCAAATCAATCGCAAGGAGGACAGGGTAAACCCAATCCGAATCAGAATAGACCGCAAGGAGAGCAGGCAAAACCCAATCCGAATCAGAATAGACCGCAAGGGGAGCAGGCAAAACCTAATCCGAATCAACAAAGACCTCAGAATAATCAACAAGGTGGTGGAAAACCACAACAACAGAATCGGAATCAACGTCCACCACAATCAAAGCCTGACAATGACAAGCCAGCAGAATAATGGTTATTCGATGTCCGATGTTCGACAATCGTTTAATCCAAATCCCATGGTTGGTGTCCCCACCAACTATTTCAAAGGTGTTCTCACCAACCATGTTAAAAATATTTTGGTTGTAATTACGTGTTCAATCCTTTTGATTTCATGTGATACGACTACTATTTTGAAAGATAATGCTGATATTGATAATGCGAAATGGCTTATTAAAGATGCCCCAACTTTCACATTTGAAGTAACAGACACATTGGCGAGCTATAACGTTTTTTACAATGTTCGGAATAATAGAAAATATGCGTATCATAACCTCTACGTTACGCATTACTTGACAGCCCCTAATAAGAAAATTATTCATCAACATTTAGATGAAATCATTCTTTTTGATGAAACTACTGGGCAGCCTCTTGGGACTGGCTTAGGAGATATTTACGACCATAAAGTACTGGCTTTCAAAGACTTTCGTTTTCCGATGAAAGGAAAATATAAGATTATGATGCAACAATATATGCGACAAAACCCCTTGTTAGATATTGTTAGTGCAGGATTCACTATTGAAAAAGTGGGAAAGTAGTACTCATCACTCAAAGCTAAATTAAACCTACGTTATGGAAAAATTTCTTCCACTTTTCCCTCTCAATTTAGTGGTTTTTCCGATGGAAGAACTCAATTTGCACATCTTTGAGCCACGCTATCGACAATTAATCAATGAAAGTTTAGACAACGGAACAACATTTGGTATTCCTACTTTTCTGGACGGTAAACTTCCAGGTTTTGGAACAGAAGTGAAAGTGATGAGTCTTTCAAAACGTTATGACGATGGTCGTTTGGATATTAAAACACTGGGAGTGAGAGTATTCAGAATTATAGATTTTCAGAATCCTGTTGCCCTAAAAATGTATTCAGGCGGAGTGGTAGCGATGCTCCCCGAAGCAGAAAAATATCCTTTTGTGATGCCTGGACTTTTGGAAAGAGTCAACAGATTGTACGAGCTTTTGGAAGAAGAAAATAAATTTGATATTGAAAAAATGCAACCATATTCTTATCAAATAGCTCATAAAATTGGGCTTTCGGTTGAAGAAGAATATAGTTTATTGAAAATGCCAACCGAAAACGAACGACAAGCATTTTTGATTCAACATTTAGAAAGAATCATTCCAATGCTTCAAGATGTAGAACGAACTAAAGACCGTATCCGCATGAATGGGCATTTCAAAAACCTTGACCCATTGAATTTTTAAAACAAAATCTACACTTATCAAGTTTTGTAATGCTATGAACCTAATAATCAAATATTTAGTATAATTTTGTAGTACCCAATCTTCTGTAAATATCTTCAAAAAAAGTATTTTCCCGCCCAGAGAGAGAGGTTTAAGTTTTCAGAGAAATAAACCTCTGAAACCCTAACCACATTCCTTACGTCATGAAAACTTCTATTATTCGTATCCAATTTCTATTGGTGTTGCTTTTGCTTACAGGCAAAACATTCGCATCTTCTCCCAAAGACTCTGTCGGAACTGTTTCTAATTCGGTAAAAACTCGAAAAGTCTTCACTTCCGAACAAGCTCAAAAAGTTATGATGATGACTTTGGCTAAGACAACTCCATTTTACAACAAAGACTCTTTGTTGAAACATTTTCAGCAATTTCTATCTACTGCCAATGTGCTGGACTACAAAGATTACGTTGGTGGAATGGAAGGGCAACTCAAGAAAAAAATCAATATTTTAGAGTATGATAACATCAGAAATGTCTTTCAATTAGAGCAATTGAATGATTTAAAAGGACGCTATTCTTTACTACAAAGTGCTACTTGTCTTTCAGGGAAAAAAGAAGGAAGTTTCGTGAGAATTAAAGACACTGAAGGGCGTGACATGATGGTAGCCCCCGTACAGGTAGCAGGTATGTATTCGGAGGTTCAGAAATATAAGCAGGGCTTTGCTAAAGTTCAAAAAGGACAATTATATGGCTTTTTGAATTTGTGCGGAGAAGAAGTTATTACTTGCCAATACGCTCATGCTGAGGGATTTAACGATGGAAAAGCATTGGTAAAACAAAACGATAAATGGAAATTTATTGATATTACTGGAAAAGAATCTGCGGTTTTTAAAAATATTGTTGATGCGATTTCCTTAGCAAAAGGCATTAGTTTGGTTCGCTACAAAGATGGAAAATATGCTCTGATTGATAACCAATTTGATAAAACTCAGACCCCAATTTCGGATATATACGATTTAATTGAACCACTTCCCAATGAAGATTTTAGGGTAAAAAATGGCGACAAAACTATCGTCATTCACTTGGACGGTACGCAGTTGTGATAAGTCCGCTAATTTTTAATTGATAAGTTGACAAGTAACCAGCAATTTAACGAACATCAAGCATCGAAAAACAAAAATCGGAATATCAATCTGGTAATATTTTCCAGTAAAATTTTACCATTCTTCTTCGAGCATCAATGACATTATACTTGATTTTATTATCAGGTAATTCTTCACCTCTGCCTTCTTTATTAATATTGACTGCAATGGATTTTACGCCTGTGATGTAATTGATTTTGTCAAAAACAATATCACGAACCAATCCCCCGACATCTTCTGCCCTGAGTCGAGAAAGTTCCAGATTCAACTGTTCTGGCTTTGCCAAAAGCGTGCTGTCGTAGGTGTTATGATAAATACTCTGAGCTATTTCTGAATACAATTGTGATTTCGGATTAATTGGGTCAGCATCAGAATAACCCAAGAACACAATTTTTATTTTCAAACGCTTGTTCACGTATTTATTAGCAGACGTTACGATTGAGTCAATTACTGGCGTAAAAAATTCCTGTATTTTAGGAATATTTTTATCAGAAATTCTGTACCCACCCATCGAAAACATAATTTCATTAGGAATTTTATAAGTATAACTATTCCTGATTCCCTCTTGGATTAAAAGCATCGTCAATGAATCATCAATAACTTTAGCACGAAGCCCAGCAATGATATTTGACTTGCCACTTAGCTCGTCTTTCAAGAGTTGTTTCAATGCCTTTTCATCGGTCATATTCACTTTTACAATACTGTCACGTTCGGCAATATTTTTTTGAACAGTTTTTGCACCTTCAATAAAAAGCCTTTCAATTTCATCGTCCAGATTACTGTCTTCATCTTTGATTTTAAACTGGTCAGCTACTTTGCCAGCTTCCTCTTTGGCACGCTGGTCGGTTGCGTATAGATTTGTGAAAAGTTGTTTATTGGCAATTAACATCCCTTTTTTAACAGCACAAGATTGGATGAAAAGGAACAATAGAAAGACACTGGCATAGTTTGCCAGAGAGCGAAGAGATAATTTCATGGTAACAGTGGTTTTGTTTACTTGCAAAATTAAACAAATCTCTTGGAAAAGACGTATTTTTACGTCCTTCATTTAACAAACATTTTAATCCACTGATATGTCAAAAATTACAAAAGGGATTCTCACTACATTCATAATTTTTATGATTTTAGGCTTGTTTTTTTACCCAAAACTCAAAAAGTTTTTTTCAGCTAAAGAAGGGGATAAAAAAGAACAAGCCGGTGGTGGAAAAGATGCAAAGGGTGGTAAAGGAGGCAAAACGTCAGTCATCGTGATGGTCGTGAAAGCTAAGCGATTGGACGATGTAGTGAATTCAACAGGAACAATTTTACCGAATGAAGAAGTTGAAATACGGTCAGAAGTTTCAGGGAAAATCGTAACTCTGAATATCCACGAAGGCGATTTTGTACGAAAAGGCACAGTACTTTTTCATATTAATGATGAAGACTTACAGGCACGCCTCAAGAAGTTAGGTTTTAATAAAAAATTAGCCGAAGACAACGAAGCACGTCAGAAAAAATTATTAGAAAAAGAAGCAATTTCACAAAGAGAATATGATATAGCTGTAAATTCAGTCAATACAATTTCTGCTGATATTGAAGATTTACAAGCCCAAGTTCAGAAGACAACCGTGAAAGCACCTTTTGATGGAACAATAGGTTTTAGGTACGTAAGTTTGGGGAGTTATATTTCACCAACTACCAAAATTGCAACATTAACCAATACAAATCCTGCAAAATTAGAGTTTTCAGTTCCAGCAAAATATGCCTCTGTGGCACGTGTAGGAGGGAAAATTGATTTTTCTATGGAAGATGGCGAACAGCATTTCGTAGGAACTGTCTATGCGATTGACCCTAAAATTGACCCTCAGACTCGTACGCTGCAAATCAGAGCGACTTCTCCAAATCCAAATCATAAATTAATTCCAGGGGCTTTTGCAAGAGTAGAGTTAGTGCTAAAAACCAAAGGTTCAGCCATCATGATTCCGACAGAAGCAGTTGTGCCAGAACAAAAAGGAAGTAAGGTTTTCTTGGTAAAAGGAGGGAAGGCTTCACCAACAAAAATTCAATTGGGAACTCGTGGAGAGAAAGACGTTGAAGTTTTATCTGGGCTTTCGGTTGGCGATACACTCATCACAACAGGGATTATGCAAGTAAAACCAGACGGAGAAGTGGATATACGGGAAGTGATTAAGTTTTAAGACAAATTAACTTAGGAACTTATCAACTTAAAACTCATTAACTCTTTTTCGTACCTTTGCGGAGAAGTGTAATTAAGCAAATAACAGATAATCAAAAAAATGAGAAAAAAAATTGTAGCTGGAAACTGGAAGATGAACAAAACAATGGAAGAAGCCCAAACTCATTAACTCTTTTTCGTACCTTTGCGGAGAAGTGTAATTAAGCAAATAACAGATAATCAAAAAAATGAGAAAAAAAATTGTAGCTGGAAACTGGAAGATGAACAAAACAATGGAAGAAGCCCTAATCTTGACTTCGGAAGTTGTTCACATGGTAAAAGACGAAGTAGCATCAGACGTAATAGTTGTGCTTGGTGTGCCATCAATTTATTTAACAACTGTTCAAAAATACGTTGAACCAGTAGCCAATATGGGCGTAGCTGCTCAGAATTGCCACCAAAAAGCATCTGGAGCATATACAGGAGAAATTTCAGCACCAATGTTGCAGTCAATCGGAGTAGATTATGTTTATATAGGACACAGCGAACGCCGCCAATATTTTTCTGAAACCAATGAAGAATTGGCAGAAAAAGTAAATATTGCTCTTGCCAATGGATTAGCTCCTATCTTTTGTTGTGGAGAATCCTTGGAACAACGCCAAGCAGGCGGATTTTTAGAATTCGTAGCCTCACAATTGACAGATAGCTTGTTCCATTTATCAGAAGAAGATTTCCGTAAAGTTGCCATTGCTTACGAGCCAATCTGGGCAATCGGTACGGGTCTAACTGCATCATCTGAACAAGCACAAGAAATGCACGCTTATCTGAGAGGACATTTGGCTTCAAAATACGGACAATCAGTAGCAAACGATACTTCTATTCTTTACGGTGGAAGTTGCAACGAAAAAAATGCACAAGAATTATTTGCTTGCCCAGACGTGGACGGTGGACTAATTGGCGGAGCATCATTAAAATCAAGAGAATTTACCAATATTGCAAAGTCATTTTAATTTGAACATTTGAAAATGAGTCAAAAATAAAAGCCTAAAATCTTTGAGATTTTAGGCTTTTATTTTTTGGCGGGAACTATCAATTTCCAAATTATAATATTTCTAAATTTCCAAATTACTTCTTTCGTTTTGGCATGATTATTGGTTCAATTTATGTACACGTCCGCCCCATAAATTCATTAAAAAACAACCACCACAATGAAGTTCACTTCAACATTATATCTGTTCGGAATGGTATTCTTCACAGCTATCGAAGCACACGCAGGTAAATCAAATCTTTTTGAAATTTTTAGAAATAGCCATCTAACAACCGATGTAACAGTGGCACCTGTTTCATCGAAGCCATATTCTTCAAATTTAGAAAAAACAGTTAACGCAAAAACTTTAGCCAAGAATCTTTCAAAGTTAGTAGTAAGAAGTGCTGAAGTTCAGAAATTAATTGGTAATACCGATGACGTGAAAGAACGTTATGGTTTCTGGATAGATGATAAAAATGTTTTTTATAGCAATACAAAAACTGCCGTAGCTGGTACACCATTAGCAAAATTCTCAATTATTTCAATGGTTCGTACCGAAAAAAGCGATTTGATTAGAGTAAAAGTAGCAGATAACAAAAATATTCAAGTGTTATTAAGTACAGATACAGGTCTGGGTATTCCAGTTGACATAGTAAAATCAGGTAAAGATGAAGTGATAATTACGCCTTCTTATTTACTTTCTGATGGTAACTATTATATCAAATTGAGGACTCAGAACCACGAAGAAAAACTGAAATTGACAGTAGCTCAAGATGAGAGTTTAGGGAAAAATTGAATAGTTCAACATCACTAACACAAAAAGAGGCATTAGGAGAAATTCTAATGCCTCTTTTTTGTGGGAATAAATCAATTTTCCAATCAACTAATTTCCAAATTTCCAAATTAGATTTACCAACTTTTCCGTAGCCCAACAGAAAGTCCAACAGCATTTGTAAAAACTCTTCCAGTATCAAACCCTAAATTTGCTAAAAGCTCTGAACCACCTAATAAATTTGAAGGAGTCGCTGTAAAAACTCCTAATGAAAACTGATTAGAAGGTGTATCAAGACTACGAATATAATTTTTGGTATGACTCATTTTTAACTGATACTGAATTTGCTTAGATGTCAGAATACCTCTCATACCTAAATGGAAAACAACGAGATTAGTAAGTAGTGCATCCTGGAAAGCATCTTCTCCAGATTTATTAACGTAATCCTTTCTTGGAATAATAAAAGGAGAACCAATACTCTTGCCCTGATACACCCAACCATCCGTAAATTGTCCATGATTCCCGTAGTTGTCATCTGCTTCCCAACGTTCAGGTTTTAGTCCTAATAAATCAAAAAAGCCTGTAACATACCTTGACTGATTTAGGGTATAAATAAATTCTGTACTAATTTCTTGGATAGCTTTGTTATTAAAATTAGTAATCTTAATTCCATAAACTCCATCTTCAAATTCTGTTACGCCAGAATTAGTGGCTAAATACTCAAATGGGCTTTGTTTATAGACAAAAATTCTTCTATTTTTTCCTTGAATTTCAAAGCCTAAATCAAAAGAACCTGAGTGATTTCCAAATTCATAGCCAGCATCATAAGCAGGATATTTTGTAAAATCGACTCCTTTTAACCAAAATTTATTTTTAACAGGAATATTCACAGCAGAAAATGCTACCCAGTCTTGAGGAAGTATCTCTTTTGTCCCATCAGGTAAGATTCTCGAACCTCCCCATTGTACATTGTGCGTTAGTCCAGCATAGAATTTAAACTTAGCTTTTTCTCTACCAATACGTCCATAAAACGACTTTTGATGTAAAAAATAGTCTTTTACAGCACCATTATCAAACCAACCATGAGCATAACTTACTTTGACTGCTAACAAACCTTTGAAGGCTATATTGACAAAATTAGGCGTACCAAATTGTATCTTAGTCATCGGAAGGGCATTGCCAGACCATGTTACAGAACCCGTACCGATGTTTGAAGAATCGGTTAGCCCAAAAACTTCTCTTCTTCTTCCTGCCCAAAGTTCAAAAACTCCAGCTTTTGCTTTGATATAAGCCTCTGGTAATAAGGCATCTACGCCGTCAAAATTAGCATTGGCTACAACGCCTAATCCATATCCCCAATCGTAACGTTTTGGTTTCAAATTGTAGCCCTGAGAAATCCCTCCACGTAACATGAAGTTTGTTCCTGTATTTGGTATGACACCCAAATTATTTGTTCTTAGCCAAAAAGGGGTTTTATCGGCTGATGATACTAATAGATTTGATTCAATGTAGTATTTTCTACTGTGTTTCAAGGAATCTTGTCCAACGATTTTTGCAGAAAATAATAATAAAAATAGCAAGTATTTTATGGGTAATAGCTTTTTCATAAAAAGTAGAATTTGATTATGATTTCTTAGGTCATAGTTTATTTTTTAATTGAGTATTCGTAATTTCCGTTCCTTACAGCCATTGTATTTCACAAATATTGGTAGTCTTTTCTGTCACTTTATAACGATTGTCTATGCGTTGACCAACTGCCCAAACCACTGACCCATTGGAGGTTATGAGTAAAATTTCCTTTTTCAAATTCAAGGGAATTTTCACATTAGTCAAAAAATCACTGATGAGTTTTTTACTATTCATTCCCAAAGGACAGAACCAGTCTCCGAGTTTCCATTTTCTAACTTGTAGGGGATATTTCAGAGTATCTGCATCTAAGCAAGCCACTTTTTTGTAAGTAGGCACTTCATAGTGTTCTGGTTTTTCAAAAACCTTCATCTGTAACTTGCCGCCTTGCACTTCAAGAAATTCCTGACCTTTTTGGATTTCTTTACTGCCAAATTCTTCAAGATTCCTTGTCATTATTACCAACTCTGTTCGGTCTTTCACGAGTGAATGTGTAGGCGAAAGAAAGGTTTTTCCTGCCTCTTTGTCTAATACACCTATAATTTCCTGAGTTTGAGAATAACTAAAATTATAGATTTTCAATAACTCATGAAGTTTGACAATTGGCTGAGAAACCTTCTGGATTGCACCATAGTTTAGATAAATTGCTTGTCCGTCTGTCCATGTGATTTGTTTGCGAAGTAGCTCAATTTCTTCATAAAAAATTTCTTCTACTGCATTTATTCTTTCAACTGTCTGGAGAATCGTTTGTTCTAAATTTGGATTAATTTGTTTTAGCAAAGGTACAACCTCATTTCTCAATAAATTACGTTGATATTTATTGGACTCGTTTGATGAATCTTCTCGCCAAATTATCTGATTTTCAACTACATAATCAAAAATTTTCTCTTTTTCAGCAAACCAAATTGGGCGAATAATATTACCATTTTTAATTTTAATCCCATGCAACCCAGCGATGCCTGTTCCCTTTGTTAAATTTAAAAAAACTGTTTCTAAAACGTCATTTTGATGGTGTGCCGTTGCCACAAAATCGTAGCCATGTTGCTGTCTAATCTTCTCGAACCACTCATAACGTAATGTTCTTGCAGCCATTTGGGTAGAAATTTTTTCTTGTTCTGCAAAATCAGCTGTCTGAAAAGTCGTTACATAAAAAGGGACTTTATATTTTATAGTTAACTTCTTGGCAAAATTTTCATCTTCATTTGATTCTTCACCTCTTAATCCAAAATTGCAATGAGCAATGCCAAAATTGAGTTTCGCTTTACTAAATAGGTCACACATCACCACAGAATCCATCCCACCACTGACAGCGAGGAGAATTTTTTGGTCAGGGGTAAATAGTTGTTTTTTGTTAATAAAAGTTAAGAACTCTTCAAGCATGGTATTATTTATTTAATTTTGTTCTGGATATGAAATCAAAGCAACTTTTTTACAAAACTATCTCTTTCTCAAGGATTCTCGTCTTTTTGTTACCGTTTTTCTATTTTACGGTAAATGCACAAGTCGGAAGTGGCTCAATTACGCCCACAAATCCGAACCAAGTAGAATTTATAAGAGCAGATAGTTTGATAATTCTGAATCAGCCATTTATGCAAGTAAGGCAGTTTGTAGGCAATGCCGCTTTCAGGCAAGGCACTACACTTTTATATTGCAGTATGGCTATTCTAAACGAGACAACCAACGTAATGGAAGCCTACGGAAAAGTGAAAATTATTCAGTCAGATACCGTTACTATTACTGGAGATACCGCCTATTATTTTGGGAATGACCGCAAAGCGAAAATATTTGGAAGGGTAAAGTTAGATGACCATACGATTAATCTTTCTACTAAAAAGATGGATTACGACTTGGCTTCGCATATTGCCTATTATAACACAGGCGGAAAGATAATTGATAAAAAAAGTGTCCTCACGAGCAAGGAGGGCTATTATAACACAGTTACGAAGTTATTTGATTTCAAAACAAATGTTAAAGTAATTGACAAAGATGGTGCTGTTACGGCTGACTCGCTGAGGTATAGTACACTTTCAAAAGAGGCATTTTTTGTTTGTCCAACTACAATTATTAGTAAAAATGATACCATGTACGCCAATCGTGGTAGCCAATATAATACAGTTACCAAAATCTCGAATTTTAAAGGAAGGTCAACCATTCGTACAGAAGAATATATCATGACAGCCGACACCATGATATACGATCCACCTACCGAAATAGGGGTAGCCAACGGTGACATTGTCTTTATTTCAAAGAAAGATAAAGCCATACTTACGGGCAAACATGGACGATTCAATAAAAAGATAGGCTATACAAGGGTTTTTGGGAATGCTTTGTTGAAAAATATCTTTGAAGATGATACCCTTTTCTTGACAGGCGATACTTTGGTTTCGTTGGATAATAAAGAAACTAAAGTCCGAAAATTGTATGCTTATAAGCAGGTGCTAATTTATAAAACTGATTTTTCTGGTAAATGTGATTCGCTTAGTTATAATGTGTCAGACTCGACGATTTTTTTCTACCAGAAACCAATTTTGTGGAATAATAAAAATCAATCCGAAGCAGATTCTATCAATATCCTACTGAAAAACAATAAATTAAGCCTGATGAATATGAAAGGTAAATGTTTTGTGGTTTCGGTAGATACCCTCAAGAATTTCAATCAAATCAAAGGGCGAAAGATGGTTGTAAATTTTGCAAAAGATTCAAAATTAGAAAAAGTTACGGTTGAAGGAAATGGGGAAAGTATCTATTTTGCGGTTGATGAAAAAAATACGCTTACAGGCATGAACCGAGTGCAATGCAGCAAAATGAACATGAATTTTGCCAAGAGTAAAATCCAAAGAATTGCCTTTTTGGCGAAGCCCGAAGGGAAATTTAGTCCACCCAAAGAAACCAAAGAAGAAGACAGACAATTAGATGGCTTTCAATGGAGGGAAGCTGAGAAGCCAACGAAAACTTTATTACTTTTAAAGGTAAATCCACCTAAAGTGCAAGGCATTAAATCCAAAAGGGACTCTGTTTTCGTAAGTAACCAAGAAGCACAAACGCCAATACCCGTAAAAACACTGAATAAGGTTGTAAAGAAAAAAAACAATAGAAATTGATTTTGAACATTTTTTTTATAAATTTGTTTAATATAGTACAATTTTTGCTGAACTTTTTGTAATATTTTTATTTTGAATGCAACCTTTCTCAAGGAAATGGAGTCTTTAAAGTATAATTATAGCAAAAACTCAATTAGTAGAAACCTCGAAACTCGTTCAACGAAAATCGAAAAATTAGAATTAATGAAATGAAACTTTTACTCAGACATTTGGTATTGATGTTAATACTGGCAGTGACACTGTCGGCTGAGAAAACGTTTGCACAGGTTTCAGAAAGTAGTCGTTACAAAAGTCGCTTGGACATAAAACCAAAGGCAAAGGTTACAACAACAACATCAACTTTTGTTTGGAATCCGAATTCTTTTACACACTTTCAGCCATATTTCTTGAGTCTCGACCGTAAGATTAGTGTTAAAAACTCAAACGTAATTAGAGACTATTTTGCAACTTCATTATTAAATATTAACAATAAAACGCCAAAAGCAGAAACTGTCGTTGTTGTAAATGTACCAGAAGTAGTAGAACGTAAGTCAGAAGAAACTTCATTTTCGAGTCCAGAAGAAAAATTATTTTCTAATGAAAAACTGACAGTTTCAAATATTTATCCAAATCCCGCAGACGACCATGTAGAAATTGACTACGTGTTGTCGCCGAATGTGAAGGAAGCAAAAATAAAATTCTATAACGTTTTTGGTGTCGAAGTAAAAGATACGCCATTGGAAAAAGACGATAAGAAAGTAAGAATTTCAACTCAAAGCATGAACAACGGAGTTTATTTGTATGAACTCTCAGCAGATGGGAAATCATTAGTTACCAAAAAATTATTGGTAAGACATCAGTAGATTTAATCAGGTTAATATATAGAAGCCACGTTCCTTTGGGATGTGGCTTTTTTGATTGAATCCGTCTAAAGATTTTAATTCCAGTTCCTAAAAGTTAATTTGTGTTAAACCTTTAAATGATAATACGCTTTTCTTCGTTAAAAAGGAGAACTTTGTTGCCTAAAATTTTACCCGAAAGTATCTGATTTTCAGTACAATTTTCAAACTCACAAACTTTTAATTATCTTTGCAACCTTATGCAAAATTTTAGTAGATTTTTATTCATCAGCCTTTTTGTTTTTGCCCTAACTGCTTGTAGCAAATTCGAGAAAATTCGTAAACTCACAGACGAAAAGAAGAAGTATGCCGCTGCGGTGGATTTTTATAAAAAAGCTCAGTACGACAAAGCTGGCGTACTATTCGAGGAAGTAATTCCTTTGTTATCAGGTACAACCGAGCAAGAACTGGGTACTTTCTATCAGGCATATTGCGATTATAATACTGCCAATTATTCAATGGCGAACTTCCGATTCAAGAAATTCGCAGAAGTTTTTGCACGAAGCGAATTTGCCGAGGAAGCAGTTTATATGTCTGCAATGTCACTTTACAAGGATTCTCCAGATTATAATCTTGACCAAAGTGGAACACTCACTGCAATTAATGAGTTACAGAGTTACATCAATAACTATCCCGAAAGTAAATTTAGGAGCGAATGTTCTGATTTGATAAAGGCTCTCAGAAAGAAATTAGAACGCAAGGCTTACGAAAAAGCAAAACTATATTACAAGACAAGCCCTTTTAATATTTCTTCTTTGAAATCTTCTGTGATTGAAATCGTTAACTTTCAACGAGAGTATCCAGATTCTGATTATAACGAAGAAATGGCTTATTTGAAGGTAATGGCTCAGTACGAGTTAGCAAAGAGTACTATCGAATCGAAACAAAAAGAACGATTTGATGAAGCTATCAAGTTTTATCAGACTTTGGTTGACAAGTATCCACAGAGTAAATTTTTGAAACCTGCTGAAAAATTATACGATGGCAGTATCAAAGAAAGTGAACGATTGGCTAAATTAGAAGCTCAGTACAAAGCCGAAAAAGAAAAGTCAAACACAGCGAAAGTTACAGGCGGAGGGAATCAGTAATTTGAGAATTTGAAAATGAGTCAATTTGGAAATTAACTCCAAAAATCAGATTTTCATAAACACAAAATTATATCTCTTGAATGCCATATCAATTATAAATTTCAAAATTTTCTAATAAATTTATTATGCCAACGAATCCATCTATCATCACTCGTGATGTTGACAAAATTGCCGCAAAAGTTGGCGGTAATGTATATGAGGCTGTCGCAATTATTGCCAAAAGAGCAAGACAAGTATCTCTTAAAAATAAAGAAGAATTGAATTCAAAATTATCTGATTTTGCTTCTTCGGTAGATAATTTAGAAGAAATTTTCGAGAACCGTGAGCAAATCGAAATTTCAAAATTCTATGAGCGTTTGCCAAAACCAACGTCAATTGCGATTGACGAATTCATGGAAGATAAATTCTACTACCGCAAGCCAGGTGAAGATTTACCTTCATTGGACGAAGCTGAGTCAGAGTAGTTTCTGAAATAAAAAATGTAAAAGAAGGTCAAGTGATAATCATTTGACCTTCTTTTGTTTAGAAAAAAAGACAAAATGTTAAAAGACAAAAAAATATTAATAGGTGTTTCAGGAAGTATTGCTGCTTATAAAGTAGCTACTTTGGTGCGACTGTTGGTGAAACAAGGTGCAGAAGTTCAAGTGGTAATGACCAATGCTGCCACAGAATTTATTACGCCACTTACGCTTTCAACTTTATCTAAAAAACCCGTTTTCTCTGAATTTGTAAAGGATGAAACTGGTTCATGGAATAACCATGTCGATTTAGGACTTTGGGCTGATGTGATTCTGATTGCCCCAGCAACAGCCCATACTTTAGCAAAATGTGCCAATGGTATCTGTGACGATTTATTAACTGCCGTATATCTTTCTGCTAAATGCCCTGTGATTTTTGCACCAGCAATGGATTTAGATATGTATCGACATGGGAGTACTTTAGAGAATTTGAAAAAGCTACAATCTTTTGGTAATCAGATTGTTAGTTCAAATTATGGAGAATTAGCAAGTGGTTTGGTAGGAGAGGGGAGAATGGCTGAACCTGAAGAATTAGTTGAGATTTTGAAAGAAAAATTTGATAATAAAATTTCACAAAAACTACATGGCAAAAAAATACTCATCACGGCTGGACCAACCCAAGAACCCATTGACCCCGTGAGGTTTATTAGTAATCATTCGACTGGAAAAATGGGTTATGCCATTGCTGATAAACTTGCTAAGGCTGGTGCAGAGGTAACGCTCGTGAGTGGGCAAGTGGCATTGTCTTTGCCAGATGATTCTATAAATTTGGTAAAAGTGCGTTCTGCCAAAGAGATGTTTGAGGCTTCAGAAAAATACTTTTCAGATTCAGATATT
Source organism: Cytophagales bacterium (assembly GCA_013298865.1). Classification (GTDB taxonomy): domain Bacteria; phylum Bacteroidota; class Bacteroidia; order Cytophagales; family Spirosomataceae; genus JAAFJL01. Next base: position 22,510 of record JAAFJL010000030.1, read on the forward strand.
ATCATTTTGGCAGCAGCAGTGGCGGATTATACTCCTGCAACTGTGGCTGATAAGAAAATAAAAAAGAAGGAAGAAACGTTTAATATAGAGTTGACCAAAACCGTGGATATTGCCAAAACTTTGGGGCAACAAAAACGAGATAATCAGATGATGGTTGGGTTTGCGTTGGAAACAGATAATGAAGTGGAGAATGCCATTGGTAAAATCAAATCAAAGAATTTGGATATGATTGTGCTGAATTCTCTGCGTGATGCAGGGGCAGGTTTCGGACATGATACTAACAAAATCAGAATTATCCATCGGGATGGTTCTATGAAAGAATTTGATTTGAAATCTAAGCAAGATGTAGCCCAGGACATTGTAGAAGCAATTTCTGCCAGAGTTGTAGAAAACTGAAACTATTACTAATCTGAAAAGTATCATTGTTCAAAGCTCGTATCTCAAAGCTAAAAAATACATTTATGAAAAAAACATTCCTAATTTCTCTTTTTGTTCTTGCTACATTTTCTATGCTCGATGCTCAGGAATTAAACTGTACTGTCACCATTAATTCGGAACAAATACAGTTAAATGGACAAATGGGAGCTGCTGGTCAGATTTATGTAGAAATCAAAAACGTTATGCAGGAATTCATGAACGGCAGACGTTGGTCAAACGATAATTTTTCACAAGAAGAAAAAATCAATTGTTCGCTCACGATTATTCTCACGAAGGCATCGAACCAAGGTGATTATGAAGCAAACTGTCGTTTCCAAGTACTGAGACCCGTTTATGGTACAACTTATGAAACAGTTTTATTAAATTACATTGATAGAAATTTTAATTTCAAATACGTAACGGGTACACCTCTGAATTATAATGACAACTCGTTTTCTGATAATTTAACGTCTCTCATGGCGTATTATGCCTACATTGCTTTGGCTGTTGATTATGATTCTTTCGGGAAAATGGGAGGGACACAATTTGTACAGAAAGCATTTAACGTCTCTAATTTGGCACAATGGATTGGCGGAACAGATGTTCGGAATCGTTATTGGTTAGCAGAAAATCTCATGAATCAGCAATTACAGCCACTTCGTGAAGGCTTTTATAGTTATTATCGCTTGGCGATGGATACCTATGCCAATAATCCAGAAGAAGGACGAAAGCAAATCATGACATATCTGGAAACCATTAGACAGGTAAATCAGGTACGTCCAGGGACACTATTAGTAAGAATTTTCTTTGATGGAAAATCTGAGGAATTGGTTAATATTTTCACAGATGCCAACCCCACAGACCGTAAAAAAGCGGCAACTTTATTGGCTTCCCTTGATCCAAATCATTCGGATGCGTATCGGAGATTGGGAAAATAGAAGGTGGTAAATAGTTAAAATCTTTTAAATATCAAGCGTTCTTCTTTGTTTGAAGGACGCTTTTTGTATTTTTGAGTAATTATACCTTTTCGACATTGAGTAGTTATCCGATACTCTTCAAAGTCCATCATCAAAAACGAAATACCAAATGAAAAAACACTTCATCACAACAATTTTATTAATGTCAGGACTCAGTAGTTTTGGGCAAATGGAATATCCGCAAGCCCGTAAAGTTGACCAAATAGATGATTATCAGGGAACAAAAGTTCCTGACCCTTATCGTTGGCTCGAAGATGACCGTTCGGCGGAAACAGCCGATTGGGTGAAAGCTCAGAACAAAATATCGTTTGATTTTTTAGAAAAAATCCCTTTTCGTCAACAATTTAAAGCGAGAATAGAGAAAACTTTAAATTATGCTCGTTATTCTGCCCCGTATCGTAAAGGAGAATGGTTTTATTTTTCAAAAAATGATGGGCTACAAAATCAATCAGTTTTGTATCGCCAAAAGGGATTAGATGGAACGCCCGAAGTTGTGATAGACCCGAATAAATTAGCGGCAGACGGAACGACTCGCTTGGGGAGTTTTGCGGTTTCAAAAGATGGGAAATATGCAGCTTATACGCTATCGAAAGGTGGTTCAGACTGGCAAGAAGGTTTTATTATGGATTTAGCTACTAAGCAAAATTTACCCGATAAAATCGAATGGATTAAAGTTTCGGGGCTTGCTTGGCAGGGCGACGGTGTTTATTATAGCCGTTATCCAAAACCCGAAGGAAGTGCTTTGGCAGCAAAAAATGAAAATCATCAAGTATATTTTCATAAAGTTGGAACACAACAGTCAGTCGATGAATTGGTTTATGAAGACAAAGCCAACCTCCAGCGTTTTCATACCGTGGGAACTACCGAAGATGAAAAATATGCCATTCTAACAATCAGTGACAGAGGCAAGGGAAAAAGGGGTAATGCTCTGTTTATCAAAAAGTTAGGTTCAAAAGAGTTTGTGCCGATTATGGCAGAAGTAGGAGAGTTTGATTTTAGCGTAGTGGATAATTTGGGAGATAAATTCCTTATTCAGACAAATCAAGATGCTAAAAATGAAAAAATTATGCTTTTCGACCCTGCCACAAAAGTGTGGAAAACTGTCATTGCAGAAAAACCTGAACCTTTGCAGGGTGCATCAACAGCAGGGGGTAAAATGTTTGTTTCATACTTGAAAGACGTGACAACCCGCTCGTATGTATATGATTTGAATGGGAAATTAGAAAATGAAGTGATTTTCCCAGGTGTGGGAACTTCTGGAGGTTTGGGTGGAAATGACGACGATAAATTCGTTTTCTATACCTTCACGTCCTTTACTTTTCCACCAACAATTTTCCGTTATGACATTGCGACAAAGAAAAGTACGCTTTTCCGTAAACCAGAAGTAACTTTTAACCCAACGGATTATGAAACTAAGCAGATTTTTTATCCGAGTAAAGACGGTACAAAAATCCCAATGTTTATTACCTACAAAAAAGGACTAAAATTAGACGGTAAAAACCCAACGATGCTTTACGGATATGGAGGTTTTAGCGTGAATCTTTTGCCAGCTTTCAGTGCAACATTGATTCCGATGTTAGAACAAGGAGCAGTTTATGCTCAGGCTAATTTGCGTGGAGGTTTGGAATACGGCGAGCAATGGCACGAGGCAGGGATGAAGCTAAAAAAACAGAACGTCTATGATGATTTTATTGCGGCAGCAGAGTATTTGATTGCTCAGAAATATTGTGACAATGCTCATTTAGCCCTTCGTGGAGGCTCTAATGGCGGTTTATTGGTTGGTGCTGTCATGAATCAACGTCCAGAATTATGTAAAGTTGCTTTCCCACAAGTAGGCGTGATGGATATGTTGCGTTACCATAAATTTACGATTGGTTGGAACTGGATTACCGAGTATGGTTCATCAGAAGATGCTTCTGACTTCAAGAATTTGTATGGATATTCACCTTTGCACAATATCAAAGAAGGTGTTCAATACCCAGCCACAATGGTCACTACTGCCGACCACGACGACAGAGTTGTACCAGCACATTCGTTCAAATACACAGCGACTTTGCAGGAAAAAGCAGGTAAAACCAATACAAATCCATTACTGATTAGAGTTGACGTAAACTCAGGGCATGGAGCCAGCAACACAGCCAAAAGCATAGAACAAACCGCAGATATTTATTCGTTTATGTTTTATTGCATGGGTATAACACCAAAGTTTTAGCTGTAGATTTCACAAAAAAGCCCTCTATTTCAAGTGAATAGAGGGCTTTTTTATTAGAGCAGCAAACCAATCACTTACAATTAATAAATTCTATAGGTGTTCTTTTTCCTGGGGGTAGCCACTCAATTGAATTATTAGCTGGAACACTAACTGTTATTGCTTCGGGTCTTCTTGTTATAAAAGCCCTCTTTAGCTTCTTATTGTTGCATAAATCTAAGGTTAATAATTCATAAGATCTTGTCAAGATTAAAGTCTCCAGATTTGTTAATTTGCTTAAATCAATCGTTGTCAATAAATTACAATCAGACACTAAGGTGGTTAACTTGCGATTGTCTCCAAATTTCAAAAATCTGTAAGAAGGAGATTTTATCGCTCCAAGTTCCAAAAGATACCCAGAACAATCCAAGGAAATGAGATTCTTATTCTTACTTACATCCAGAGTATCCACAGCAGGCATGAATGTATATAAAGAACTATCATGGTAAGGTAAATCATTAAAATTCCTGAACCTTAATACTTTCAGGTTTTCAAAATATTCAAGCCCTTCCAACTTACCAATTACTTCAAGACAAATAATGTCCAAGCTATCCACGGTTTTTACAATTCCGTATTTTGTTTGTCCATTAACCAAGCCGTCAGTATCTAATTTTTTGCTAATAAGATATTCTTCAATCGGTTTCGATACCCTGATAGGAGTATCATCACTCAGTATTTTTTCTTCTTTTTTGCAAGAATTGAAGGAAAATAATATTAGGCCAAAAAATAGTAATGATTTCATAGTTGTTTGATTTAAGAATTGGAATGAATTACTTATTTCACGTATATTACCTTTTTTACTTCATCCTGATTGTTGGTAATTATTCGATAGTAAATCTGACTCTGCGGAGAAATATCTCTCAATTTTTCAAATGAAAAAGTATATTTATGGATGCCTTTATCCAATTTCTCTTCGTTAATTTGGTGGAAAATTTCACCTTTTTCATTATAAATCGAAAGATTTACGGGAGATTCTTCACTCAAATTAAACGTAATATTCAACACATTATTATTGATTAACGGGTTAGGGTAAGCCGTACTATTGAATTCAGATGATATATCCTCATCATTATCTCCTAATCTTGCCCCTGATATACCACTAATAGTAACAGCAGGAACCATGAGATATACTTTTCCTAAAGCATCTTTAGTATAACCAGATATTTCAACATTAGAATACTTGGAATTACTCTCATTTACGAATGTCTGATCCATTCGAGAAGAAACCCACTGGTAATATGAAAATGAGGGAGAAGGAATAGTTGCATTCTCACCGCTACTTAGTGTTGTAGATTTTGTAAGACTCAAACGGGGTAATACAGCAGGGATAATTGGTGACTTAGCTATGATACTTCCCATGTTTGAATAAACATCATTTGCCATATCAATTAAACCTGCATTATTAAAATGTACTCCATCATTTATCTCTCTTTTTAGTGGGTAAGTGTAATTGTCAGAATTCTGAGAAGCCCAAGAGATATTACTATTGGTAGTGTAAACTATATTCTGTTGAGCTATTACCTCGGATCTTACTTTGTTCTCTACAGAACCTATTCTGGTCAAAGATACTTTAGAAATAGCCCATGGCAAATTAGGGAAAAGGGTTCTGGTATCAGCTATAATAGCATTCAATTGTACATTATAATTAAAAATATTATGAACAGGATTACCCTCTAAACTAACGGTCTCAGCTTCGCCTTGATGCCAGATTACTGCTCTCATTCCAAATAAATTTCCCCAAAAACTCAGTGTATTTTTTAAATAAATGTAAGGGTATCGGTTATCGAAATTTGGATAACTTACAGATGGGTTATTTTGATATTCGATAGTTCCTGGGAGTAATTTATTCTCATAATTATTAGGGAACATTTGTCGAGTTCGTACTAAAGATGTGTGCCAATTTTGCACACTCGAACCTCCTTGTGCGGTATTAAAAAATGCAACAGGAATAACCCTACCAGGTTCTTTTTTAACAATTTTATTACCAAGTTCCTGATAATACCAAGGCCGGTCACCCACTGGAGCAACGGAGGGATTGCTTGAATTTAAAACGCCCATAACTGGTTGTTCTAAATAGACATAATTATTATTACTATATTGTGACTGAAATGCCATTGTGGTCCCTGTTACTTGATTTAAAGGTTGCAAAGTATTTTTACAAGCAACAACGCAGTCATAATTATTAACGTTACCAATCTCTCCAACAGTTCCAGCACCTTGTGCATTGGATTGCCCTGCTATGATAAATACTTCTCCAACTCCAAATTTTGCTTCTCTTGATTTTGTGACAGTTCCAAGTCCAAAAGGACCTCCAGGACCTGTCTGTTGTATGATAAACCGATACCAACCAGTAGGTATTGAGAATGTAAAATAATAGTATCCTGAAGTTGAAGTTCCCAAAGCACTCATGGCACCACCAGGTAAATTTGACAAAGGCTGATAGTCACTTACGTAATTTCCATACTCATCTAATTGTTCTATTTTGTATTTTGCCCCTGCCCTAATTATTACCTGCCCAGCAAATATAACATTAGTAGTACCGCCCACTGATGTAGTATTTCTCTGAAAAACAGCATAATGAATAGGCCATGTGATTGTAGGCCATGTTGCTGGACTACCGAAAATACCTGGTTGCATATTAGCAGGTACTGAGGGTAATACTGATACTTGCTGCCCAAAAGAAATTTGGCAAGCAAAAATTAAGAGCGTGATAATTCTATATTTATGTATATTTTTCATGACTTATATCTTAAAAATGATTCTTAAAATTGTTTATTTGATAGTACTAATTTTTATCAAAGGTATCTTCGCTCCATAAAAAGTATTGATAGTTTTAATAAATTCATTAGCAATGATACCCTGCCCAATTGCAGTAGGATGAATGCCATCTGATGAAAAGAAATTACCTTTTGGATAGGAAGGGTCAATTTTAACTCCTTCTTCAGTCACAAAATTTCCTGCAAGTATTTTCTCGTACAGAGCATTCAAATCAACCAAAGGCAGATTATTTTTCTTTGCCAAAACACCTAAACTATAATTATAAAAGTCCACAATTACAGTTTCTTCATGTCCCAGAACCTCTTCATCCAACAATGGATTTTCTGCAACAAGACCTCTGTCCGAACCTGACATCAACAGATTTAATCCTTCGGTTGGTAAAAAAATATCCCTTGGGTCAGCTATCCTGATATCATGTTTTTCATACCGCTGTATGAAAACACCCTTGCCAACCTTTTCGGTTATACTTTTGTAGGTATAAAAATGAAAATATGGAAATTTCAAGACGTTGGGTACGTTTGCGATTGCACCTTTTCCACCTTTTGCTACCAAGTCAGCAATAATCTCATTTTCTACAAAATACCCTTCTCTGTCTCTTGTTACAAAACTAATTTGCTGACCATACCCTCCGTTGATATAATAAGAAATGAAATCGTGCATACCGATTTCATAAGTAAAAAAATCTACCGCTTTTACTTTCTTCTGAACCAAATCCTTGTAGGCAACTTTCTTTTCTTCATCAGTACTTAAAAATCGGTCCAAATGACGGTATTGTTTCTTTTCAGAAAAAGTCAAAAATGCCCCTGGTTCATTTTCGGGTACTGATATGTTGGCAACCTTCAAATAAGGGACAGACCAATTATCTACATTCGTGGTAACTTTTGGTAGTTTTGTGATTTCTTTCGAGTCATCTAAATTACTGGTTGATGATTTTACGAATGTCAAAATCCCATTTTTATCTACATCCCCTTTCATGTAACCTGTACCATTGATATTTTTATCATCGAAAGTACTTTGTTTAAAATCTGTGATTCCGAGTTGCTGTGCTAAAAGATTGGGAAAAGACGCCATTTGTGAGGCTTGGTAAATTCCACCATCTCGTACTCCCGATGAGAGAGAACTTCCGATTGCTATATACTTCAAAGAATTCCCCTTTTTCTTGATAGTACCTAAATCTGGATTTTGAGTGAAGCTAATTGAGAGGAAACAAGGAAGCCAGCAAAGGCTAAAGAGAATATATTTTTTCATTACTTTTGCATTGGGTTTAATTGTTATAAGATAATTTACCTACAAAGCCCCGCTTCAAGTTCCTATGCCTGACGGGGCTTTGTTTTTGTAAACATATTCATTATTAGCTCTCTCTTCCAAATTTTTTAACATCTTTCGCTTGCACCTCATGCAAGTAAAAGATTTGGATAAACGCTTGCTTTTTATTATTTTTAAATGCAAATTCATGTTGAGAATTCTCATATCTCTTACATCCCCCTCCACTAATCTCTGCAAATATTTACTAACAGTTAAACTCTACTTATCAATGACCAAGCAAAAAACACCTCAAAAATCAAGATTCAATGGTTTTCTACTAAAAACTACCAGAGAATCGAAACAAATGAAACAAGAATACTTAGCGTATCTGATAGGACTTTCCTCCTCAAGCCTTTCAAGAATTGAAAATGGACAATTAGAACCAACTTTCTCGACAGCCGTAAAATGCTCAGAAATACTAATGATTCAAGTATCTGATTTAGTCGGATGATAGATATTATCAATAAAAAAGCCCTCTATTTCAAGTGAATAGAGGGCTTTTTTGTGGTTTATCTCAAACTAACTTTCAAATAACTCATTTACGGTAAACTCATAATCGTCTAAGACTGGTTTGGCAGAACAAATGTCATTTTCCATGCAAATAGTTACATTTCGAGGAGAGGTATAAACTTCTACCATTTGATATTCTGGAAAAATTAGCCAAACTACTTTTACTCCGTTTTTAAAGTATTCTAAAATTTTCTTTTTCACTTCATTAATTTGATCAAAAGAAGAAATTACCTCAATAGTGAATTCTGGCACTGGTTCTTCGTCTGATGACATACTGTTAGTGATTTGTTCATTACTGAAATAGGCTAAATCAGGTCTTCTTAACTGAATACCAGTTAGCATTACATCTTGCTCATGAACAATTTCGCCTCCTTCTTGATGAGCATTGGTTTTCAAGAAAAGACGATTAAGTCTTCTCATTAATAATAAGTGTTTTCGTTTCATTCCAGTAAATCTGATTACTTCGCCATCATTCCATTCATACTTTAAGCCATCATTGGATTCCCAACTCAAGAATTCTTCGAGCGTATGAGGTAATACAGAAGGGTCTTTTGTAATAATCATAGTCTTAATGTTTTAGACAAATTTAACAAAATCTCGTAATTACAACAAATTTAACATTTCATCACTGCCTCGAAAATTAACCTAAATCATTCCCCGTGCTTTCATTTCTAAATATTTATTGACGGTATTTACGGTTAAATTTTGTGGGGCGGTCAGTAATGATTGGATTCCATATTGTGATAACTCCCTGACTATCTGTTGTTTCTCGTAAAAATATTTCTCGGCTATGGTCTTCAAATAGATTGCTTCGGTGTTGCTTGCTTCGCTGTTGAGGAGGCTTCTGAGTTCGGTATTTTCAAAGAAAACAACGATTAGTAAATGATTTTTGGCAATTTGTCTGAAATACGGTAATTGCCTTCTCATGGACGAAAGGGTCTCGAAATTGGTAAATAAAATCAATAAACTTCGCTGACGAATATGTGCCTTCGTGTGGATGTACAGGGACTCATAATCAGTTTCTAAATAACGAGTTTTTTGCTTGTATAAAATATCTAAAATCTTCGATAATTGTCCTGATTTTTTATCGGCTTGTAGGGTTTGTCCAACTTTATCCGAGAAAGTCATCAATCCCGCTTTGTCTTGTTTATAAAGAGCAATGTTGCTTAGTACCAAAGACGCATTAATGGCATAATCCAAGAGTGAAAGTCCTTCAAAAGGCATTTTCATGACTCTTCCTTTGTCAATCAGGCAATAGATATTTTGAGATTTTTCATCCTGATAAGCATTGACCATCAGTTCGTTACGTCTTGCAGTGGCTTTCCAGTTAATGGTTCTGATTTCATCTCCTTGTACATACTGACGAATTTGCTCGAATTCTTGGCTTTGTCCAATTTTACGAATCCGTTTTACGCCCAATTCGGTTAAACGATTTGAAATCGCCATCAGTTCGTATTCTCGCATTTGTAGAAAAGATGGATAGACTGGCACCATTTTGTCCTGTGAAAATTGGTAGCGTCTTTTAAGCAATCTTACTGGGCTTTTTACATAAATATTCACAGCCCCAAAACTATATTCGCCCCGTTTTACAGGTCTGAGTTGGTACTGCAAAACCTGACTTTCGGAGGTTTTTAATTCTGTAAAAAAAAGGACATCTCGTTTCTGAAATTGATGGGGAATTTCATCAATGATTTCTAAATTGATAGGAAAATTATAGTGATTTTCAAGATAGAGAGAAATCGGGTTTTCGTCTCCGTTCGAGAGCCGTTCTGTGAGTTCTCTTCGAGCAAAAATCCCTTCTTTGGTCATGTAAAGTAGCAAGGAGTCCACCAAAAGCATGGTCACCAAAACAAAAAACAGCATTTTGGTAGGCACAAAAAACGAAGGCAGGAAAAACGATATGATAAACAATATAATCAGCCCGACACCAATGCCAAACACTAATTTTGAAATGTAGAGAGACTGAATAAATTGCTTCACAGGATTTGGGTTTCGATGATTGTTACTCATTATTTAGCCACCAAGGCACAAAGACTCTGCAATTTAAGGGAATTTGTAAATTTAAAAATACCTTGTACTTTCTTTTTTACCACCAAGGCATAAAGGAAACAAAGATTTATAGTAATTCACTTTTGTTTTCTTTATGTCTTGGTGGCATAGATTAATTAGTCAAGTTCTTTAAAAACTAACCTTCGCAGTCGTATTGATGTATTTTAACTGAGCATTTTGTTTAAAATCTACCCCGATTACTTTTACTTGGGTACTTAGTTTAACAATATGTCCAACAGAAAGTACTGCTCTGTCCGTAGCCACGGGAACATCCCCACAAGTCCAAGTGGTGGCATCTTCCCAGTTTCCAGATTTACCTGTGGCATTTTGCCCAGCAGGAATAACGGTAACGACTCGGCTTGGTAAGGTAATTACACATGGATTATCGCCAGAAATTGTAACATTAAGTGAGTAAGTACCTGCTCCGTCTGTACCAATTTGTGCATCTGAACTGATGGGTGTACTGCCTTTTTTCCAGTCGTACAAAAGCCCAAAACCAGAGAAACTTCTGAGTGTTCCATCTAAACCTCCACACAATTTTGAAAAAGAATAAGGCTGAATAAAATGCCCCAGCGTATTCATTTGGTCATCTAATACCGTGATTCTATTTTGAAGCCATGTTTTTAGATAACTAATTTCTCCAGCGTAAGTATTGCCATGAGGGATAAAAAAATTACCATCATTGATTGTTAGTAAAGTACTCCAACGGTCAAAATTTCGGGTTTGTGGCACGGCTAATTCTGCCGCCATAACATCAATCATGGCATTGATACTATCTGCTACTAAAAATGTGCCGTGGAGGGTTTTCCAACGGTCACGGGTATCGTCCACAAACTGAATATCTTCCATTAATTTATTCCACCAAAAAGGCATTGGCAAACCCCAAGAAGTCCCGCAAGAAAGGTTGTCTTGGTAGCTCCAACCCTCTGTTTCATAAGCAGTACAGGCAAGATTAGGGGCATTGCCCAAAGCAAAACTATATGAGCCGACTCCAGACATTTTGAGTTTACCATTGTTATTGTCAAGGTCTTTATAGAAATAAGTATTTACTCTGTACGCATCTGGATTTTTTCCTAATTCACTCAGAATGAAATAGTTAGAAAAAGAACTCAGGTCGGCGTATTTTCTTGCACCAGTTACATTATCGAAGTTATTGGCATAAAGTCCATTTTCAAAATTAGTAATATATTGCTGAATATAATTGTTTTGAACAGTCTGCTGATTAGCGGCTTTCGGGTAGGCAATTTGCAAAGTATCAATCGCTGTAATACAACCATTCGCATGGCTCGAATTCCAGAAATATCCAATGTCATCACTTTTATAATCTAATTTTAAAACATAACCACCTGTCAGGGCATTTCCTGTTGTACTTGATGGCTGTATAGCTGTGATATTCAGACGATTAGCTTTTGGTTTTATGGTTTCTTCTAAAGTATAAACACCTTCGTACAAGCCATCAATCATGACTTCAACAAACTTTGTTTTAGGGGCATAGATTCCCATTTTGTTTGCCAATTTGTAGGCAAGAGCATCACGCATGAGGGTTTTGTCGTTGTAGGCAGCGTGCAGAATCCAGTCTTCGTCAGAGGGCATTCCTGCTAAAGATTGCGGATTTGCTACACCACCAGCAGTCTGGAGACGGATTTTCAAGGAAAGTTTCTGGAAATTTCTGTCTGGAAAATCAGCGACTTTTACGCCAATTTGCCCGTTATAGTTATTGAAAGGTCCCGCAACATTATTGGTTTGTCCAACGCCATTATAGACAATTTTCATGTTAGCAGTTGTAGCCAATGAAATATCTCCGCCCGTAGTAGTAAGAATAACAATGGGCAAATTTGATGTAGTCAATGTCTGAGTAAACCCAGAGAATAATGATAAAATAAAAGTAATGGTCAGGAATGTGTGTTTTGTTTTCATGAGTAAGGGAATAATTTCTCGTTGTTCGTTTTCCGATTTTCGTAGTTCGGAATACAAATATCGTGAAATTAGGAGTCAATCACAATAGAGAATCAGGTACTTTCCATGAACGAGATTGACATGGCAAAAAGGCTTTTGAAGAAATGGTTTCTTTCATTGTTAGTTCATAAAAAAACCTCAAAATTCAGAAAGAATTTTGAGGTTTTTACGCAAGATTCACTGGAATCATTTCAGTATTGTCCGAAACTTCGGAGTCTGTGGTGTCAGAGGTTAAGCACCCCGTTCTAAATCTGACACGATTGGGTTCTCAAAACCGACACCACGTTAGGCAAGCACATCTTAATACATAGGACTTAATACATCCCTAACAATTAATCTCTATTTTCGATTTTATTCAAATCTACTTTTGCTTTTTTAGTGTCCAAAGTATTAATCCAAGCGGCAATTTTTAGGACATCTGCTTTGGGTACATGAGACATCGGTGCCATGGCAGTTGCGTAGTCGGGCCAGTTTTCAGGTTTTGGATTATAAACTAAATCTAAAATTTGTTCATTGCTATAATTTCGTTTGGCAATTTCCGAATATGAAGGACCAACTACTTTATTTCCTTCGGCATGGCAAGACAAACAAGCGTGTTTTTTCAATAAAACTGCTACTTCTTTGCTGTTCACCACAATGTCTTTAGTAGCACTCACTTTTTTAGTATTGGCTTTGATTTCCTTTGTTGGTGCAGGCATTGGTACAATGGTTCTTGCAGGAACTTTTGCTAATTCTCCCTTTGGAATTTCGTTCAAAGTATAGTAACTCACATCGTGTAAAAGGGCTTGTCCTTCGTCGTTTACTATGCCAGAAGCCATTATTTGGTGAATATATCCCTGACGAATATTATCTATCACCAAACGGACTTTCATGCGGTCTTCCGACACTATTACGCCACGCAAAGGGGTATCTTCTTGGTTAATAATGGGGCTACCGTACTGGTGTTGATATTTGTAAGTAAAACTTTTTAGTTCATAATTACTGAAATTCTCAGCACTTTGTCGGCTGATTGGTTGGGTAAATTCAACTTCAAAACCATCTGGACGGGCAGATATATTTTTCATCTCGAAAGGCGTACGCCCATTCCAAACCAAACGTTGTAATCCGAACATTTCTTTACCCGTAGAACCCCAACCACGAGATGTCATTCCTACAAACATAGAGCCATCATTGCCCCATCTTGCCCGTAAAGTTCCCGACTGAAATCCTTCTCTGAACGGATAACAAGCCCCTTGATATTTACCATTCACTCTCTCTAAAGTCATTCGCATGGCTTTGGATTGTCCTTGGTCATAAACAAAATATTGTCCTGCGAAAGGTCCAAATTTTCCCCCTGTTTCGTCTTCAATCATGTCTGCGGTAGAAATTCCCATCAAAGCATGAGGAAACCAAACTGCGGGTAATTTCAAAGATTTCATTTTCTTGGCGGCTTCAAACATGGGTTCGCCAGTATCTGGAATATCTTTTACAGTCGTGAATTTTAGGGGAGAATCTGGCTCTTTTGTCCACCAAAGTCCGCCTGCGTTTCCTGCAAAATCACCCTTTTCTAAATGCGTAATTCGCCCAGAACCAACCCAATCACCCTGATTTTCACCATAAAGCACATCTCCATTTGAATTCACGGTAAAACCTGCTGGCGAACGCAAACCTGTGGCAATGGGTTCAAGCGTTCCGTCTTTCTTGACTTTTACTAACCAGCCTCTCCATTTGGCTAATTTTCCTTCGCCATAACCAACCCATGCTACATTGAAAGTCAGGTACATATCTCCGTTTTTATCGAAAACTGGTCCATACGAATACTCATGGTAATTGCCTGATAAATCCCAATTGGCAACCGATTCATATAAGTCTGCTTTGCCGTCTTCATCGGTATCGGTTAGTTTGGTTAATTCTCCTCTTTGGCAGCAATAAAACGAACCTTCCCGATACGCCAAACCCAATGCTTCATGCAAACCGCTTGCAAAAAGCGTGTAACTTGGTTGTGTTCCGTTAAGTTGATAAGGGTTTTCGATAACCCAAACTTCTCCTCTACGAGTACACACGCCCAAACGTCCGTCGGGCATAGGGGCAACGCCACCAATTTCCAATTTAATATTATCAGGAATAGGCAGTGTCTTGATTTCGTAAAAATCTTCCTCTGTCAATTGACGAGGTTTTGATTGTGAAAATAAATCTTGAGTCAAAAAGCTCAAAATTGTTGTCATCAGAAATAAAAATTTATGTGTTTTCATGGAATAATGGCGTTGTTATGTCATTCACTTTCAGACCTTTATAGTCATACATAAAATTTGGATAGGTATAAGTTCCGCTAAATGACCAACGTTTTTCGAGTTTATAACCTTTGTATTTCAAATCATTTCTTGTTAATGAATCAGGCAATATTTCTTCCGAATTGGCAAGATACACCAATGGAAATTTATCGTTTGACTGAAACCCAACACCTATTGGTTCAGCCGTTTGGGGTTCGCCACGGTCATGCCACATTTCTGTGGTATTCAAGAAACCACCTCTCCACAAATGTAAAAAACTCCCTTGATTTAAGTCATAAGCAAAGCTAAGTCCGCAGGGCATTCCCACACTGATGGTATGCGTTTTTTTCTTGTCTCCGTACATCATGAAAGAACGTTGAATAGCTGTTTCACCATTGGTTTTTAGCTCAACCAAAGGCGTTGGTTCGGGGTCTGGCAGAGATGTTCTTTCTGTAATTGACTGAATTTCAGCAAGTGGCTTCTGGATAAAAACGCCCAGACCATTTTTTCGCCAAGAAAAATCTTTAGAATAAATGATAGAATAACTGTGTTCTCCTGAAGATAATTGTTTGACAGTTTTGAGTTCTTCGTGCTGTAAACGCCAACCATTAGTAACAGTATCATTATCCACAATCAAAGTTCCCATTCCGTTCCAACGGGTCATGAATGTATAATTTCCAGCATCTACGATGTTGATTTTTCCTTGAAATTTTAATAAAAATCCACTTTGAACACTTGTAAGTTTAGCCGTAGGTTGTGCAATTGTACCCGAAGCAGTGGGAGAACTTTGTTTAGGACTACCAGTTGGGGTAAGTCCTTCGTAATATTGGTAAGTAGCTGGGCTAAAAGTAACGTTTGAAGTCTCATATACTTTATAGCTAATATTTTTGAAAGCCACCCAACCATGATCTCCCTGAATTCTGAGAGGTCCTTTTGCTACTTCGGTCTCTGTTAAAGCACCACGAGTAACCCCTAATAATTCTATATTTTCATGAATCAAAACCCCATTCATTATCACTTTTGCGAAGCGAGCATTGGCTATTTTTTTGCCAGAAGCATCAAATTTTGGAGCTTTAAAATCTATCTCTACATGATTCCAAAGTCCTGGTGCTTTTACAGCATTCTGGCGTGGAGCGTGTCCTTCGTAACCTTCGTTTCCTTTACCACGAGATTCATCCCAACGGTGATAAATTCCGCCACAATCACCACTATGAGGGTTTTTCTTGAGCCAACTATCCAAAATCTGAACTTCATAACGCCCTTGTAAGTAAATTCCAGAATTCGAGCCTTTCGGAATCATGAAATCCAGTGATAACTGAATATCGCCGTGTTCAAGATTGAAAATAAGGTCATCTTTACTTAGGTATTTTGCTCCTTTCAATTGGTTAAGCAAAACGCCTTTTCCTGCAGTACTTTTCAGTGTTGTTTCAAAGGCATTACCAGAAACGCCACCTTGAATAGACCAAGCATCCGAAGGACTTTTGAAAGCACTCAAATCGTTTAACGGAATTTCTGTTTGGGCAAGAGCTGAAACAGGAATCAGTAGGAATAATAATTTTTTAAACATTTCTTGGGTTTTAAAATAGTTCAGTTATAATTCTTTGATTTTTACTTCTTTAAACATTACGTGCATATCCAGATTACCATGCAGTTGTAAAGCCACTTTACCTTCTGTTCTTCCTGGGTCGTTTGTCAATCTTGCGGATTCTTTTCCGTTTACTTTTACCACAACATTTCCACCACGAGCTTCAATGGTCATTTCATTCCATTCGTTGGGTTTGTACCAAGTCAGAACGTCTTCTGGTTTAGGCTGAACCACCCAAGAACGTCCCATTGTTTCATAAAGACCTCCAGCATCTTTTTCGGGGTCGATTTCTGCTTGAAAACCCTTTACCCCAACAACATGGTCAATTTCTTCGATTCTGAAATAAACTCCACTGTTGCCACTTATCGCCTTGTATTTAACTTTGATGATAAAATCTTTAAAACTTTTATCAGAAATCAATAACCCGTGGCGTACATCAGACTTTTCTTCTGTTCCTACCAAAATACCATCTATTACTTCCCATTTTCCACCAGGTTTGATATGCCAACCAGTGAGGTCTTTGCCATTAAAAAGTTTTTGCCACTTCTGACCATAACTCTCTGACTGTAAATATATTAGAAAGAGAATAATTAATACTTTTTTCATAAAAATTATGGGATTAATACTTTGATTATTTGAATGTATTTTGTAATTATTCTATGAATTTTCTTGAAAAATAGCAAAAAAATAAGGGCAAACTGTCATAGTTTGCCCTTATTTTTTGAAAGACTTTTTTATTTTTATTGAACATTATTAGGATAATTTGATTATTGAAATTTTTGGGACAAACCAACACGATATTTTGTATAGATATTGTGATAAAATATACTGACATCAGTGGCTGTCCCAAAAAGTTTGTGGCTGT
>JAAFJL010000300.1 GCA_013298865.1 Cytophagales bacterium
GCAGGTCATGCTCCCATCATTGCCAACCCCGAATATGCAGAATACCTTCGCCGTTTTGGTGAAATAGGTTGTCGGGCAATTTCATCAGAAAAAGAACACGAGCTTTATGAGGCAGTGCGGCATTTATCCATTCTGAAAGAAGCTCCAAATTCCAGTAAAAAAGTTATTGCAGAAGCCCAAGAACGAGTTGATTTTGTCCAAAACAACATGGGGAGCCCTTCTGAGATGTCAGAAATAAAGAATTTGCATTGGTGGACGGTTGAATATGGTTTGATTGGTACTTTAGAAAAACCTAAAATCTACGGGGCAGGTTTGCTTTCGTCTATCGGTGAAAGCAAATCTTGTTTGGAAAAAAATGTAGAAAAACGTTCGTATGATTTAGCCGCCGCCAAACAATCATTTGATATTACAAGACCTCAGCCACATCTTTATGTAACGCCAGATTTTGCCCATTTGAGTTTTGTATTGGAACAATTTGCCAACCTTATGGCACTACGAAAAGGCGGCACAGAGGGCATCAGGAAACTCATCAATTCCAAGCAACTCGGTACGATTGAATTTAATACGGGCATTCAGATTTCTGGAAAATTCACAGACCTTTGGGTAGATGAATTTAACCGACCAATTTACGTAAAAACAACTGGTCCAACGGCTTTGGCTTGGCAACAAAAAGAATTAGTCGGTCATAGCGTTCAGTCTCATCCAAGTGGTTTTGGTTCGCCAATTGGTCTTCTGAAAAACATCAATAGTGCCATAGAAAATATGTCGCCCTACGATTTGATGGCTTATAATATTCGAGAAGGACAACAAACGACATTAGAATTTGAGGGAGGAATTACCGTAAAAGGTGAAGTAATCACAGGAAAACGTACCATAAAAGGTACAATTATCTTGATTTCATTTAAAAACTGTACAGTTACCTGTCATGACGAAGTATTGTTCAGACCTGAGTGGGGTATTTATGATATGGCTGTCGGGATGAATATTGTATCAGCTTTTGCGGGTATTGCAGATTATAATTCCTTCGACTTGGTAACGCACGTTCAAGAAAAAGAGACAATTAAAACCCCTAAATCTGGTTCTCTTTTAGCTTTAGAAAAATTGTATCAAGAAGTGAGAACGATGCGAGAAAATCAGCAAATTGACCTAAAAAGGTTATCAGCAATAAGCGAAGATTTAGCCAAAAATTTTCCAAATGATTGGCTTTTACAAAGTGAAATTAATGAGTTGAAAGGTTAGATGAAATAACCTCAATAATTCAACAACTCAAACCTCAACAATCGAAATAAAAGCCATGCCCATTTATCATAAACTCGGAAAAATTCCTGCCAAAAGGCACACGCAATTTGAACAACCCAATGGCGGACTTTACTATGAACAATTGTTTGGAACGATTGGTTTCGATGGTATGTCGTCGTTGATGTACGAGATTTACCGTCCTACGATGGTGAAAGAAATTTTGTCGGAAAAAGACATAAATCCTGTCATTGCCATTCAGAAACATCTAAAATCTCGTTTGCTAAAAGGCTTTGAAGTTGCCCCAAAAGATGATTTTCTGGAAAGCCGTACGCCAGTTTTGGTCAATGCAGATGTGCATATTAGTTTGGCAGCACCACGAAAATCATTGACGAGCTATTTTTACAAAAATGCCGATGCCGACGAATTAATTTTCGTCCACCAAGGTTCGGGGAAACTACGGACTAATTTCGGAAATATTAATTTTGAATACGGCGATTATTTGGTCATTCCTCGTGGCGTAATCTATCAAATTGAGTTCGATACAGCAGATAATCGGCTACTAATTACTGAATCATTTCATCCCATTTACACGCCAAAAAAATACAGAAATCACTTCGGACAATTACTGGAACATTCTCCTTTTTGTGAACGTGACTACAAACTGCCCGAAGATTTGGAAACTCATGATGAAAAAGGTGATTTTATCATGAAAATCAAAAAACAAGGAATTTTGTACGAAATGCTCTACCCTACTCATCCTTTTGATGTCGTTGGTTGGGATGGTTACAATTTTCCGTACGGGTTTTCGATTCATAATTTTGAACCCATCACGGGCAGAATTCACCAGCCGCCACCAGTGCATCAGACCTTCGAGACCAAGGCATTTGTTGTATGTTCGTTTTGTCCACGGCTGTATGACTATCACCCAAAATCAATTCCTGCCCCGTACAA
This sequence comes from Cytophagales bacterium, assembly GCA_013298865.1. Taxonomy (GTDB): domain Bacteria; phylum Bacteroidota; class Bacteroidia; order Cytophagales; family Spirosomataceae; genus JAAFJL01. Next base: position 2,191 of record JAAFJL010000300.1, read on the forward strand.
TCATTCCAATATTGACTCTGACGAAATGTTGTACTACGTGGACGGAGATTTCATGAGTAGAAACAATATCGAAAAAGGTCATATCACCTTGCATCCAGGCGGCATTCCGCATGGACCTGCTCCAGGGGCGTACGAGCGTAGCATTGGGCATACTTCTACCGCAGAGTTAGCCGTCATGATTGACACTTTCCGCCCTTTGATGCTCACGGAAGATGCCATGAAAATTGATGACGGTAAATATTATAAATCTTGGTTAGGAATGGGAATCCAATAAAGTAACATTCTTATTACGCTTCTTTTCCGCCTAAATTTTTTATCTTTTTCATTAAATAGCTGTGCTATTCGCAAAAAAAGATAAAGAATTTAAACAAAAAAATTATCAGTTTAAGATTGTTACGTTATTAGATTCCCATTCCCTATGAAAAAATATAATTTTAGTCCTGGACCTGCTATGCTTCCTCAAATCGTATTGGAAGAGGCTTCTCAGGGGCTTATCG
>JAAFJL010000301.1 GCA_013298865.1 Cytophagales bacterium
AATATCAATTTCAACGACAACTTTTGCAGGAACATCTGCGTATTTAGTATTAATTTTATCAGGTGTCATTACTGATTTTTCAAAAATGGCAATGTCATTTGAAAGGTTATTGCGATGGTCGATATGATTACCAATTTCGTTGCAATAGATTCTATATAAATTACTTGATGGTTTTATTGTGGTAAAAAACAATTCCATAATATAACTCACTAACTCAGCTTGCAGGGTACTACATCCCAAAATTTCTTCAATGGTTTTCTTTTTGGACAATACTTCTTTATAACCTTTATAATAGAAAGGTTTTCCATCTAAAATCTCATAAATGAGTGCTTCTGGAATTTTAGGGATTGCACGAACTCTTGGCTTTTTCTCCAATGTTACTGTCATACTTGGATTGGTTGTTTTCACAAATTTACTATTTTTTTCGGTTCTTGGTATCATGATTTTATCCATGTATTGCCAAGTTAAGAAATCATCAAATTTTCAAATTAACCCTGTCTTTCTTTTAAAAGTACAAAATTCGTAGTAACTTTGACTTGCAAATAACAACAATAACGCTATTTGCCATGTTAGACTCATCAAAGTTCCTTTTTGAAGCCCTCACTTACGACGATGTGCTTCTACTACCTGCCTATTCAGAAGTCCTTCCTCGTGAAGTTTCCACTACAACACGACTGACTAAAAACATTACCCTTAATATTCCGATTCTTTCTGCTGCGATGGACACTGTCACCGAGGCTGATTTGGCTATTGCGATGGCTCAGAATGGTGGTATTGGTATTATCCACAAAAATATGACGATTGCTCAACAAGCCGAGCAGGTTAGAAAAGTAAAACGTTCGGAGTCAGGAATGATTATTGACCCAATCACGCTGACTGTTGGAAAGACTTTAGGAGATGCTCATAAAATCATGAGAGAATCTAAAATCGGAGGAATTCCGATTGTTGATTCTGATGGAAAACTTATCGGAATTTTAACCAACCGTGATTTACGTTTTCAGAGAGATATGGCTCGTCCAGTTTCAGAAATCATGACAACTGCTAACCTCATTACTGCCAAAAAAGGGACTTCTTTAGATGATGCAGAAGTGATTCTTCAAGAATATAAAATCGAAAAACTGCCTATTGTTGATGAAGATTATAAACTCATTGGCTTGGTAACATATAAAGATATTATCAAAAGAAAAAGTCATCCTAATGCCTGTAAAGATCCTTATGGTCGCTTGCGGGTAGGAGCTGCCGTGGGCGTAACTCCTGATTTGCTCGACCGTGTAGCGGCACTCGTGAATGTAGGCGTTGATGTTGTGAGTATTGATACCGCACATGGACATTCAAGGGGAGTAATTGAAGCCTTGAAGTCTGTGAAAAAAGCCTATCCAAATCTGGAAGTAATGTGTGGAAATGTAGCCACGGGAGCAGGAGCAAGGGCTTTAGCAGAAGCAGGGGCAGATGCTGTTAAAGTAGGCGTTGGTCCAGGTAGTATCTGTACAACTCGTATTATTGCGGGTGTCGGGATGCCACAATTATCGGCTGTTTATGAAGCCTGCAAAGCTGTGGCAGATTTGGATGTACCAATTATTGCAGATGGCGGAATCCGTTTTTCAGGTGATATTGTGAAAGCAATTGCGGGCGGTGCAAGTTCAATTATGGTTGGTTCAATGTTGGCAGGAACAGACGAAGCACCAGGCGAAGTTGTACTATATGAAGGACGGAAATTCAAATCTTACAGAGGAATGGGTTCGGTCGAGGCAATGGAAGAAGGTTCAAAAGACCGATATTTTCAAGATGCAGAAGACGATATTAAGAAATTAGTACCAGAAGGAATCGTTGGGCGAGTACCGTTCAAAGGTTCAGTTTCAGAAATTATTTATCAAATGGTTGGCGGACTAAAAGCAGGAATGGGCTATTGTGGTGCTGGGAATATTGACGCTTTGAAACAAGCACAATTTGTTAAAATCACATCGGCAGGCGTAAAAGAAAGTCACCCACATGATATTTCAATTTCAAAAGAAGCCCCGAATTACAGCTCGAAATAAGGAAGAGATTAATAAAAATTGTAAAAAAAATAGAGAGGTAAAAAGCAGAAAATCTATAATTTTTCGCCTTTTATCTCTCTATTTTTTGGTACATAGTCCTAAAACAAAATTGCCACAAGCTAAAAGCTTGCGGCAATCCAATTAATAGTTCTACACCTATTGATACAAATATAAAGACTTTTTTGATAAATACGTATATACTAACAAAAACTTTTTTTAAAAAAATGATAAAAAACGTAAAAAACTGATTTTTGTCAGAAATTACCATTTGTTAATTTGAAAATTACGGCTGTCCAGTCATTTCTTTTTTCTTGTTGAATGAAAGAAAGTTGATTTTCTTGGGCAACTTCCTGAATATCTTCAATGTCTTTTTCGTAAAATCCACTGACAACCAGAAAAGCATTAGGTTTCATGAAAGTTATGTACTTTGGAATATCCCTCATCAAAATATTCCGATTAATATTTGCCAAAACAATATCGTACATTTCTGCGGGTTCGTCTTCAATAGTTCCTTGTCTTACAGTGATGTTTTCGCAAGCATT